>NZ_JBHIPR010000042.1:7543-14753 GCF_042196145.1 Bartonella sp. AP258QHHD | reverse complement strand
TTTTTTTGCAGCTTCACACCAATTTCCAAGCGCCCAATCATGGCAACATTGTTGAGTACAGCTGGTGCAACGGGGAAAATATCGCCGGCAATATAAATCTTGCCATCCGTTAAAGTGACGGTCCTTGTGTCTTTGTTGACAAAAGCATCAGCCCGTTCAACGCGGTCTCCTTCTTTTGCCACAAGGCGCCCCAAGCGGTCATGCCGCCCCCTTATAATGGTTTGAACCTCATTGAGTTCACCACTTTGAATAAAGGGACGCGTGCCATAAAACACCACGCTTTGTTGTTCCTCTTTGCCGCGAGATCTGTCAATTGCAAAGGGTAAACCACTTTCATGCTTCATATTAAAACCTCAATAAAATCTTGAATTGTTCGCGAACATCGGCACGCAAAGAAATATTGATGGGTGTTTTGAGTATCTCGACACCACCATTCAGTTCATTGACGTCACACCAAAGCTTTCCAAGGGGGATATCTTGTTTGGGAATGCCGTGAACGAGAATAGAAACAAATGCTGCTTGTTTGCCATCAACATCGTGAAAATCTGTGCGGGCTGCAACAAGAAGCGCCGTGCCCATCGAGGAGGGCTGGAATCTGTTACCACAATGGCTATACACACCATCCAAAGCCTGTTCGACAGGCGCTACAGCATAGCATCTGCGATACCCAATCACGCTATTTTGGCTGTCTTTTAACACGAGATAAAGCGTACGACCATGAAACCATTCTGCCATAAGCATATCGCGTTCATGTTTTTTGACCGAACACCACGGAAAATTTGCCAAATCCCAAGGATAATCAATTTGGTTCCAGCTTAACTCTTCATCCCCATCATCTATCCAATTACCAATAAGCCTGCCTTCTTCTCTTGTGAGCGTGTGATTGATTTCTGTTGTGCGTCCAAAGGAAAACAAAGTGTCCCCAGCTGTTAAGTGAACACCGCTTTCATATTCCAACATGCTGTCATCAAACCGTGACATATTGCATTCAACAGCTTGCACATTATAACCATAGGTCCCACGGCGAAAATCAGAGCGCAAACTTTTGGAAAGATCTGTGATCGCTTCAATAGCTTCAAGGCTTTTGCGTTCAGGCAACTGATCAAAATCAAGTTGAAAGGAGTTCCACCATGCTCGCCCCGTCCAGGCGGGTTGAAAGCGTGCTGTAATCTCTAGCCATTCAAGCCCCATCTCTATTGCCGCAAGTGAGCCACGTATCCGCTGCCATTGAAGCCCTTGATCAATCAAATCATAGAGGTTTGGAACATAAGGTGTCAGTTCACCAAGCCCGTATTCTTCAATCAACCACGGCAAGAAACGGGGAGGGCGTGTGATCAGTTTTGCGCGTGAAATCCCCAAAACAGAACCATCAATATCTTGATGAAAATCGCAAGCATCAGCAAGGCGCTTTTCAAATTCCGTCGCGTTTGTGGGAAGGAGGGAACCAACCATTAGCGCGCACGCCCTTTGAAGTTTAAGGTGATTTTTCCAATCGATAAAATTTCTTCATCACAAACCATACTGTCTTGTGTTGGGGTAATGGCAATGACTTTCTGGACACCAGCAATCATTAGTTTTGAAATCCACCACGACAAACTTAATTCACGACCAATGGCTTGTTCTTGTTTCCAAGCCGTGCGTAAATTTGTTTCCATTGTCGTGAGAATTTTCAAAGATGTTTCTGGTAACAGCCAAACATCTGCTTCTAAATCCAGCACTTTTTTAACAGCAGCGTGAACAATGATTGTATCATTGGTCATGATGATATTTTTTCTGTGAAGAGCTTGTGAAACTGCTTGTATGAGATCTTCAGAGGCTGTTCCTTCTTCATTATTACCAAAAAGAGCAACATAGATGGTTGGGTTTTTGCCTTTACGATAGATAATGGCATCTTTCACTCGACTATCGGCTGTTAAGGCGATAAGTTTGTAATAGGGTTCTGTTCCACTTCCGTTTCCTCCACGGGCATGAAGCTGTATGCGTTCACGATATCTCTCGTCACTTTCACCCTCCATGCGGGCAAGACCATGCCAGTTTCCCAAAGCATCAAGAGATTCACCGGTTGCAAAATCAAGAATGTTGTTGCGTGCTGCCTCGTTAATACGCTGTCTTAAAAGCAACTCTCGATAGCTAAAAGCCTCTATGACTTTTACGGCCGGATCACTTTCAAGAATGGTATATTCAGGCAAAAGCTCTTTTAAATGGACAAGAGCAGCAGCGCGTATTTCTTCAAAAGAAAGTTCTGTGATGATGTCTGGTTTTGCAAGCACTCCATTCATTTTATCAATAATCCTTCCATGGTAATGGGCTTGCCGGATGGCAAATAAATGCCTTCAAAGGATAAAGAAACGTGTCCATTCTCACCCCTTTTAAAATCAATTTTTTTCAATTTAAAACGCGGTTCCCACTTGTCTAAAGCCTCAGCAACAGCAGCATAAAGAGCAACAGCAAAAGCATTATTAACCGGTGCATCAATGAGTTCAGCAACACGTGAACCATAATCACGCCGCATTACACGCGAACCAATCCGCGTTAACAAAATATCAAGGATTGATTGACGCAAATGATCAATGCCGGTTAATGGCTTTCCCGTTGTGCGGTCCATTCCACTGTTCAATTGGGACCTCCTGTCATAGAACCACCAGGGGAAACACCGCCATGAACATGGGTTTCTCCTACATTGGTGTCGTTATGTCTTAATCCACTTGAATGAATGGAAACATTATTCCCAGAATAAAGAGAGAGACTATCATTCGAATTCAGTGAAATGCCATCACCAGCCTTCAAAGAGATGTTGCCTTTTGCGTTTAAATTTATATCGCTTTCTGAAACAATCTTTATGCCTTCCGGTGCGGTAAGCTCTAGCTTGCCACCATCACCTTTTAGTGACACACCATCAGCAATCGTGAGAAGAAATTTTCCACCTGATTTGATATGAATTCCATAAGTATTTTGTTCATCATCATATTCAAGGCTGGTTCCATCAGGGTATATCGTTCGGTGAATGCTGCCCTTATCGGCTGCTTGATTAGCATCGGTGTGAAGTGAACCAACAATCACCCCTTGTGATAAATCCCCTGATGACGAGATAACAACTACTTGCTCTCCAACATCGCGCCCTTCATAAGAGCGTGTTTTACCGGCGCGGGCTTGTGTATCTGGAATCCAGTCACTGACAAGATTGCCACTTTTTATCCGATAGCGTGCGTTTTTATGGTCGACATGGCTAATCTTCCCCACCACAACCATATTGGCCACACGTCTCTTTAGATCTGTGATTTCTTTATCGCGTCGCTCTAACATGAGTAACCTCGATTTTATGGTATTTGTCTTGGTTTCCCATACCTGTTTCGGGTTTAAAACCGACAAGGGGTTCAACAACTCTTTCGGTTGCATTTCCTTCATAAGGGCAGGGGATATTGGTGACGTAAGTCACGTCAAAGGTTAAAATTGCACCGTGGAGTGCTAGAGCGCCATTATCACCAAAGGCAAAAGCAATATTTTGCAGGCGGCATGTTTCAACTGTGTTGTTGAGATTGGGATTAGTGTAGAAAACCTCCTCAACTTCCCATGCTAATTGATCAACAAAACGTGCGCCATCTTCACATGTCGCATAGCATTCAACATCTAGCGTTAAAACACGCCGCCTTAAGCCAAAATCATGTCCATCTTCAATTGTTTCACTTTGTGTTGAGATATTAATAGCTGGCATTGCTTCAATAAATAAATTGAAGTCACGCATATTGAAAACATTGTCACCAGCTGCCGTCTTTGCTGCTTTGATCAACGCAACAAATGTTTCTCTTATCGTCTCGCGGGGGTGCATGGGGGCTCCTGTTCAATTAAGTGCATAAAATGATTGACTAGGATTAATAATGATACTATTATCGGTTATGAGTAATAAAGTTGAAAAAATAATCAGCTTGATGAAAGCATCACCAAAGAACATTAAGTTTTCAGATTTGTTGGCTGTATGTGTCTATTTCTTTGGAGAACCACGGAACAATGGTACAAGCCACTTTGTTTTTAAAACACCGTGGCTTGGTGATCCTCGTGTGAATATTCAAAAAGATTCTGGTAACAAAGCAAAAGCTTATCAAGTCAAACAAGTCTTACAAGCGATAGAAAGGATGAAACATGAACAATAATCATTATACATATCGTGTTTTGTGGTCGCAAGAAGATGAGGAATATGTCGGATTGTGTGCAGAATTCCCATCCCTTTCATGGTTAGATGCTCAAGCAGAGAAAGCTTTAAAAGGTATTATGGACCTTGTTTCAGAAGTTGTTGAGGACATGCAACATAATGGAGAAGAAGTTCCTGTGCCTTTGTCACATGGTAAATACAGTGGTAAGTTTCAATTAAGAATACCACCAGAACTCCATAGAAAACTTGCAATACAAGCCGCTGAAAATGGTGTGAGTTTAAATAGATATATTTCTTCTAAACTTTGAATCTTTTAAAAGTCTATACGTACTAAAAGAAAACTAATTCTTATGAAAACCTCTAAATTAAAACAAATACCCGTTTTCAAGACGGATGAAGAAGCAGAAAACTTTGTTGATACTGCCGATCTTACAGATTATGACTTAACTGATTTTAAATCCGTTCATTTTGAGTTCTTATCTAAAGAAGTCTCTTGACTACCTCCCCACCTTTAACGATAGGGAGGGGAGTTTTGTTTTTAAGTTAAGCAACCTTTTTAATGGGGCTCTCTAGATTTGGTTCATAAGCGCGTAACAAAGAATCCATGCTATGCGGTAACTCTGAATCTCCAAAATCTGTAAGAATTGCTAAAATCTTTGTAATATTGGGTAGTTCATCCTGAAGTTTTGAAATCAAAGCTTTTTCTATTACACTCATAGTGTCAACCAGAGCAGTACAATCTTTATCGCTCATATTTTCATGTCTAGAAAATCGAGATAATGCCATCCATAAGTCACATAAGAAGTTGGTATCTATTTTCATTGTACACCTCCATGGATTTGTTCTCTCAAACATGCCAATCCTCTCGATGTGATTTTCGTTGAAGGAAGCACCTTCTCTGTACCATCTGGTTTTTGAATGGTGATAGCAGGGCAGTCCATGAATCCTTTCTTGATTTTATCCTGATAAGGTAACAGAGGCGCCCCTGGAGCCCGTCGATAGACCCAATCATGTTTACGCAAGTAATCCGTTAAATCCTTTGGTCGTACCTCCAACATCTTTGCTGCTTCAATAAGACCAAAAAGACCATCAGAGCGTTTTAAACCATCTAAAGCTTCTGCTTTTGGAGCCAATTCGGCAATAACATGATCTTTCTGCTCAATTTGACTTTGTAAGTGATTCAAAACACCAAGCAATGCTTCGGGTTTAGAGTAGTCAACTTGTGGTGTTGCTACTTGTTTCAAAAGCCGTTCACATTTGATAAAGTATTGACGCGCTTCATGCCCTTTATCATTACGCTCTATCATCGAAAGATGTTTAGCCATGTCTAACGTAATGTAATATTCTATGCTTGGGCGCCCACCTTTTTCTAAATTTTTAGAAAAACCTATAAAGTCTATATTTTCTCGAAAGTTACATTCTTTAATACGATTTTTAATCCAGTCTGCAAACTTTGATGTAATCTCCAAAAACGCATGCAAATCACGCGCATTAACAGTTTGAACAGTTTCTTGATCAATGACCTGTTCTGATATTTCTATAAGATTGTTCATTATGAACTCCTATTGGTTAGATGTTTGTTAATGACGCTCTAAATAGAGTGCCGGGTGCTAACAAACACGGCCAATAGTCCGTCGTCACACTTTCCCCGTTAGGGTATTGTATAGTGTAACCACACCCGACAACATTATTATATGCACGTAGCATACAATGAGTCAAAGTCTTTAATGTGCGGAGAAAAGATTGTATCGGCAATCTATCCGCTATTGGTTTAAGATGTTCGTTAGGCACCTGATTCGATTATTCATATCCTTATGATGATGTCAATAGATAATATTACATTTTTCTAAATTATATAGGCACATCTTTACTTTATTTATCGACTCACTTTAAAATCTCTCTCTTTTTATTTATAGAGGAGGGGGAGTAATGCGCGACGTACTTGATACAATTGCGATTATTGTATGGTTGTTATCTTTACCAATTATTATCACTGGGATCGTTTTCGTATGTAGAAAAAAATGGCGCAAAATGGGGTTAAAGACTCTTTGTGTTGGCGCTCTATTATTTGTCGGTGCTCCAATAGTAGGTGTTGCTGTACAGAAAGACAAACCAGATCAAGTTGTACATAATAATGAAGTTGTTACCCCCTCTTCGACTCCGTCAATAGATGTTGCTACTCAAGATGAAAGCATGGCTCAGGCACCAGTTGAGAATACTGATAAGAAAATCGCACCCACTCAAGACAATAAATCAGATGAAAATGATGGCCTAGGCTTTTGGGGATGGTTTTGGTTAATCTGCTTTGCATTTTTTGCATTGTCTATTTTTGCTTATTGGCGATACAAACGCAAAAAACGTTTTGAAAAGAAGATTCCAGAACAGGTTTCAGTGTCGCCTTCTCATGCACACTCTTCTTCTGATTTTTCAGTCATTAATAAAACGTCTCCAGCACTTAAAAACGAACGATTGGAAAAGGGGATCAAGATTTTTCTGCTTTGTGCTCTATTGATTGGGAGTATAGTAGCAATAATAAGTATTTCACCATGGTTATTAGTCGCCATTATTATTGTTTTACTTTTGGGGATCGCTGTCCATTTTGAAAATAAAAAAGTAAAGCTTTTTGAAGAACAAGTTGCAATGTTGCTACCAGATATTGAAATAACTAGTTTTTCTGAAGCATGTGAAATGTTTCAAGAACTTGATGCAAGTGAATACGATTATCGTTTAGCACGCAATGAAAAATTGTTGGGTGTTCAAGAACGCGTTTCCTTTGATATTAATAAAAAGACCACACTTTTTGGACGTCTTTTGGTAACAGATCAAGCCATTGTATTTGAAAGCTCTAAAAGGAATGAACGAACTACTTGGACACGAATTGCATCAGTAACGATAACATATCAAGGATGCCAAATTAGTCGCCGTACTGGCGTACCATGGAATTACCAATTCACCGCCTTTTCAAGTCCAAGATTTACAGCAGTAATCCGATCTCTTGGGCAGCCTTATTGACTTTTAAACACACAAGACAAAGATGTTTCATTGTTTTAGCTCCCGCAAGAT
>NZ_JBHIPR010000042.1:0-7524 GCF_042196145.1 Bartonella sp. AP258QHHD | reverse complement strand
CATATTGAAAACATTGTCACCAGCTGCCGTCTTTGCTGCTTTGATCAACGCAACAAATGTTTCTCTTATCGTCTCGCGGGGATGTTTCATTATTTCTGTTCTCGCAAGATAAGCTTATACATACCGGATTCAGAGGCTTGGACATCTGTGACCACGAANCGCAAGATAAGCTTATACATACCGGATTCAGAGGCTTGGACATCTGTGACCACGAAGTGCTCTTGAGAAGAGGGGGCTTTGTTGTTTTCAGGAGAGAGGACCACAATACTATCTTGAGGTTTTGGTGGTATTCCCCCGATGTCATTGATACAAAGATCAAGTTCCTTTCTTGCAATTGTGGTAGAGATTCTGCCACCGGCTTCCGATTCCGAATGTTTAATGCCGTAAATCGCTGTGATACGAAAAGATTGCTGGTTGTCTTTTCGCGTGTAGATGATGGGCTGCCCAAAAGTGTTGCGCACATCTTTAACCATTTGGTTTAGCAGCCCGTTCCACCGCATGTTATTTCGCTCCTATAACTGCTTTGAACAGCATTTCAGGGCGGGTGCAAATATAAAGCGGATAGCTATAGACTTCCGGTTTTACCCATGCATTACGGTCGTGGTCGACGATAAGCATCGTGTAGAGAGGTCTTCCAACCGTGTTGGCAAAATCCAAGCTTTCACCAGGAGCAAAGGTTTTTTGGAAGACACCAGGTGCATCAACAGGAAAGAATTGACATTCATCCGGCTTAATGCCTATAGCGCGCTTTGTTCCAGCCTTCGCACTCACATTATAGTTGTGAATACTCCGGTAATTAATGAAAGTCACACCCGCAAAGTCAAAACTGCCAAAGCTCCCAGAGCCAATCGAACTTGGTGTTGCAACACCTCCGGCGCTATTGAGTGTCTGTGCTAAGGCTGTGTTTAAATAGGTCTCACGAATTGTTTTATGGTTTTTCAACTTGGAAAAGAATTCATTACCACAAAGCCCAATAATCCGCGAACGATCAGAAAATGCTCCTTTTGAAGCTTCAATCATCCTCATAATGACTTGATCAACATTGTCAGCAACATTGGTTGTTTCTGTATTTAGTTTAAAGTCAATGGGCTTTGGTGGTGCGATTTCCCATTCTTTGTACCAATCGACAATAACAGAGCCATCGGCATCAAGAACCACCCCTTGAACAGCGCCAAGTTGCATATTTTCCCATGTCAATTCTATTTCAGAAATCAGTTTCTTTTGTTTTCTGGCAATATATTTCATTGCTGTCTCTAACTGATCTTCTGCGCCAAATTCACGACGGTTCTGGATTTCTTCTGATTTCACCGTATCACTTTTGGCAATCCGTGTTGTTTTGAAAAACCGAAGATTACGACCCTCTCTATCACCTTCTGCCAAAGGTGCGCCACGTTCACTGGTTTGAATAAGCGAAAATGTATTATCACGCCGTTCAATACCAACCACTGTGGTACTGGTTTCAACTTCCTCAAAAAGATTAAGAGAGCTTACAAGACCAGGTTGAAACTCATAGTTTTCAATGGCTTTCATCATTGTGATGCTTGAGAAAGCATCATGTTTAAAAAAATTCATATCCATGTGTGCATTCTCCTATCGCAATAGAATGTTGTTATGGTCTTCTAAAGACTGAATGGCTGCTTTCTTTTGCTCATCCGTGATGGCATCTGGCCATAGAAGTTCAGAAGCTTTTACAGTGCATAAGCGTGCTGTAATCACGGCACGTTGATCTGCTTCTGTTGCGTCAATAGTGGCAAAAGAAATCCCTGCCGGTGTTTGACTGCCATCTGATGCTGCTGGATTAAGGGGGGTATATTTTTGTGATGCTGTAATTTTCCCCATGACAGTTCCAGCTTCAATGAATGCTCCTGATGCAAACAGCACTTCTTCATTTGACATATCGGGGTCGTAAGGTCCAAGATAAGCGCCATTGCGTACGTCGTCATAAATAATATTCGTCATTTCACTGCCCTCCAAGCTGCTTCCCATTTTGCGTGAATCTTTGCCTTGCTCGTCCCATCACTATGAGGGGTATAAGGCGAGACTTTTAAAGACGCGCTTTGAGAGCTAGCAGCCGTCAACACACACTGGCGTGCTTTCTCGATACTCATACCGTTTTGAATAGCTTTTGCTGCGTCAAAAGAAACGCCTAAGTGCTTTGCTTGCCTTTCAAGGGTTGTTAGTGCTTTTGCGCGCTTTCTTTCTTTTTCAAGAGCAGCTTTTATGTTTTCCTGCTTGTCCTCATTGTCTTCATCCTCATCTTCGTTTTCTTCTTCATCGTCGAAGTCTTCGGCGTTTTTGTCGATGTCACTATCGTCTTCGTCCTCTTCCTCGTCATTGATGATGTCGACAATCTTTTCGTCATCCTCTTCTTCAGCGCGGTATTGTGTGCGTGCCATGTGTTTTGTCCTTCTTTTTCTGTTGATGTTGGGTTTTGTGATATGGAATCCGTTAAAGCTTCCAACGCTTGCGCAAGAGTGCCCTGCGCATCTGCTAATCCAAGCGTGATCGCTTGGGTGCCTATAAAAGTTTCTGCTTTTGTGTCACGAATTGCAGCAGCATTTAAGCGTCTGTTTTGCGCCACCAAATCGACAAACATCTCGTAGAGCAGGGCGCAATCGGCTTGCATTTTTATCTGTGCTGTATCGCTCAAGGGTTCATGAGGGTTGCCATGGGTTTTGTGATCACCTTCAAAGACAAAGGTCCATTTATGCCCGTGTTTTTCATCTGCACGGGATTGGTCAAGATGGGCACAAACAACCCCAATCGAGCCCACAACCCCTGTGCGAGCTACCCATATTTGAGAAGCCGCACAAGCAATGGCATAAGCTGCAGAACAAGCAAACTCATTGGCATGTGCCCAAATGGGCTTGTCGTATTGTTTTGAGAGTGTTTGAAACTCTTCAACCAAATCAAACACACCACCGGCTTCTCCACCGCCGCTATCAATATCAAGTAAAACAGCGCGAACATCAGGTTGTGCAATGGCTTCACGAAAAGAAGCGCTTAAACCTTCATAAGAGGTTAGCCCCGATAAAGCCCCAAGCCATGCACCACGGCGCACAAGCGTGCCATGAACCGGTATTATGGCAACATTGTTTTGTACTACATAAGTTTCAGGGGGTCTTAAAGCTTCTGTATTCTCTTGCGAATAAGCTTCAATGGGAAACTTTTCTCCCTCAAAAAGGCGTGGTGCAAGAGCATTCAAAATGATATCAAGCTTTGTCGAGGCAAGCATATGAGGAACCCCAAAAAGCCGTGATGCCAAGAACGGCATATCAAGATTATTCACCATTTTTATGTGCCTCACTGCCTTGGTTACTTTCATAAGTTTCAGAAGGTTCTGAATCTGCGGTATCAATTACTTGATTGCTATCAGAGGTCGCTGCCATATCCGTGTCAAAAGATAAGCCGCGCGCACGAGCGTCTGTGTGCTCTTCTTGCAGTTCGGCATGAATGCTGTCGATATCAAAGCCACGCTCGGCAAGTGCCATGCGTCGTGTTTTCAAGCCTGCACGAATTTCTTCTTTTTCCGCTGAGATATCCTTGTTTGGATCAATCATTTCAAGCGGGGGTGCAAAGCTTTCACATTGAAGCCATGGCAAGGAATTTTCTTCCCACCCTGGCAAATTGACGCATCCAGCAAGCACTGCCATTTCAACAAAACGCTCCCAAACAATGCGGTTAAACTGAAAGGCAATAATATGTTCACGCCATTGTTTGACGTGCCGTCTAAACTGAATGATGGAGGTGCGTACATTTGAAAAATTCCCCCGCGTAACGTCTCCAGTCACAACGGCATAAGGCATATTAAGTGCTGCACAAATTTTCAAGATATTGCGAAATTGAAAAGCCTCATAAGAGCCACCAACCTCAACAGGATTTGAGAATGTAACTTCTTTATTCTCTCCTAAATAAAGAGATGCACCGGGCGCAATGACAGGTGCTTTGTATTCTTCTTCAACGTTGTTTTTATCACGATTATCGGATAATTTTTCGACGTTTGGTGAATTGTCCTTGACAAACGCCGCGAAAAGAGCCGCCGTCCTTTTTCTATCGAGTTCTGCGTCGTCATAGGATTCGAGTTGAAAGATCTTTGTCATAGCGCGCGTTATTTTTGGAGAACCGCGCAATTGTCCGGCAATACGGCGCTCTTTGATATGAATGACCATTTCAGCAGGGACACGCACGCGCTCTTGGCTCTCAAATGCCATATTTGCAGGGACATCATCATAGGGGTGATGTTCCCAGAAATGATAAGCAACGCGCTTGCCACTGGCATTAAATTCAATCCCCATACGAATGTAATTGCCTTCAATATCAGCCGGTCCATTGTAAGTAAGGTCTAACATTTCGGTGGGATAAACTTGTAATTGAAGCGGCACACCAGAGCGCCCGTAGAGGTCAACATAATGTAGTCTTACAAAACATTCACCAGTTAGAAAGACTTCTCGTGCAATGGTTGCTTGAAGTCCATAAAAATTGGCATCTTCATCATAGTCCGCCTCATCAACCCATTGCCACCATAAGTCTAAAAGCTTTTTCTTTTCTTCTTGAAAACCTTCAATGCGAGGATAAGGTTTAATCCCATCACTAACAGCCGCAGAGACCCATTCTTCAGTCGCAGAACCGTAAAGAGCTTCATTGTCATAAAGCCATCTTGAACGGGCAACAATGGTATCACCGCATTCTTCAATCGCTTTATTAATATGTTTTTTTGCGGGGTCAAAACCACCCATACGGCGGCTTTTGCTTGCCGCTTCAAAATGGGGATTGTGTTGACGAGAAATTTTAAAAAAGCCCGTGAGTTTATTGATAAAGCCAGCCATTAATAGCCTCGTGATATATTAAAATAGAAAACGCGTGAACGCTTGCATCCTTCAAGGTTGGCTATTTGTGTGTTCAGCATCTCAAGCGCTCTGCGCAGTTCCTCAACAGAGCGGTTACTGACTTGCTTATCGCCATGGCGTACCGATTGTGCACCTGAATAAAGAGCCTCTTCAATTTGTTCACGCCGCCTTTTTAAACTTTCCAGTCTGTTAATTTTGCTGTTAAATTGTCCTAAAGTTTCATCCACAAATTACCTCCAATCCCCTCGCATATAAGGATTCATCACTGTTCTGGATTGTTTCCTTTGAGGTTTTGCTATCTGAGATCTTCTTGGAGAAGTGAATGAAGAAATCCCAGATGTTGGTTGCTCTACAGAACCTTCAATTTTAAGTTTTTCCAAACGCTCTTCTAAGATATCAACTTCTCGATTAAGGTTTATTCCCGCCGAAATCAGACCTTGTAAAGCCGCATAAGCATAGACCCTACAATCCAAGGCTTCGTTTCTTGCCTTTTCACTTTTTTGCCATTCAATACGCTTGAAGCCTTTGAAATATTTGATGACTTTTCTTTCAGCGGTTAGCTGGTCAAAATATTCCTGGTCAAGGCTTTTGTGAAAGTGTGTTGCACCAGCCCCTGATGCTTCAGGTCCCGATTTTTTAAACCGTGCCGTGATAATATCTTTTGCCGCGTCAACACCAACAATATAGAGATTAATCTGCCCCTTATTGTTTTTGCTTGGTCGGCGTGGCCATACCGCACGCCATCCCGCTTGCCCCTTAATGCCCCAGATACGCCGCCCTTCACGCGGGCGTACATAATTATAAACTGCCTGTGTGTGTCCACCACCGGTATCAATGCAAGCCGCTGTTATCCTAATCCCCTCTTTATAGCCTGGATGCGGCCAACGTTTTGCAAGATATTCATCCAATTGGTCCCACACTTCAAAAGAAGAGGGATCACCAAGGATCACTTGATAATCAATATGCCAACTTTCTTCACTACGCCCCCATCCCACCACTTCAAGTTCCAAGCGGTCATTTTGCACATCAATACCAGCTGTCAACACGACGGATTGTTCTGGTGCAAGGGGATAATCTTCGCGTTTTGCATAGAGGCTATCAGGATCAACAACTTCGCCTGTTCTGTCCTCCCATGGCTCTCCAAGCACTGTATTAATAAAAACTTGCAAAAGAGCAGGGTCTTCTTTGGCTCTTAAAAATTCGCGCGCACAATCGCCCCAAGTCAGCCATGGCGAATAAAGCGCTGAAATATGGTAAGAACGCAGACGAGGCTTACTTGACTCCTGTGTTGCGATCCAACAAGCACCGTTTTCTTCTGCCATTAAGGTGGACTTACGATGTTCGGCATGTTCATGACCACAATGCGCACAAACAAAAACAGCTTTTTCGGGGGCGCCTTTTGGCCACTTAATTTGTGACCAAACAATGGGTTGTAGAACACCACATGCATCACAAGGGACATTGTAATATCTCTGATCACCTAGCACAAAATCCTTGGCTACACGGCTTGTGTCACGGTGTGTCGGCGTGGACAATTTAAAAATTTTACGTTGAATAAAAGCAGAGGTTCGTTTTTCCGCAATTGTTACAGGATCGCCTTCATTATCGACATTCAATGGGTAAGCATCGACTTCATCCAAAACCAAATAGCGAATAGGAGAAGAACGCAATCCAGCAGCACTATTTGCTCCTGTAATCATCAATGTCCCCCCATAAAATTCCTTTGAAAACATTGTATTTCCACTGTCTCTTGCACGAGCAGGAGCAATGCGTTCACTTAAAGCAGGGCTAGCTGAAATCATCGGATCAAGACGAGACTTTGACAGTTTCTTAGCGGTCTCAACTGTCGGCATTACATAAAGGGCAGGTCCTGGACTATGATGAATGGCATAACCACAAAAGTTCAACGCTGCTTCCGACATTCCAATCTGAGCCCCCTTCATCACAACCGTTGTTTCAGTCGGATCATAAACAGAAAGATTATCCATGATCTCTCGTAAATAGGGGGTACGTATAGTCCTCCATAATCCAGGCTCAGCACTCGTAACTGTGCTCAAATAACGATTTTTATCAGCCCACTGGGAAACAGTATAAGGCGGGTCAGGACGGCGTCCTTCATTCGCATAGCAAAAAAAGAGCCCAGCACCAGAGGACGAGGGCGAAGCATCACTTATCATGTTCTGGATTCTCTTCTAAAATGTTGGGATCGTGAAAAGAAACAGGGACGACATTTTCCACTAAAGCTTTGCGCATATGATGATCGATAGCTCCAATAAGGCTCGCAGCATCACATCCCACTTGCGCCGCAATTTCAGTACCAAAGCGATAGGCAAAATTGAGCATTGTATCTCGATGCGCTCTTCCAAAGTTCCATGCTTCTTTTCTCACTTCTTCACGATCAACAGTGGTTTCGCGTAACTTTTCCAGAGCAATCTTTTCTTTTGCTAGCGCAACTTGCATTCGCTCCAGTTTTATCTTGTATTCATTGGCTCCATCTGTGGAGGCTTGTTTGATCTTTGTCAGCGGTTGACCATCCGGTGCTAAAAATGGAGCAGGGCGCTTTGTTGGATTCTCATTCCAGATAGCTGTTGCAAGCGCTTCATTGACAGAACCATCTTCAAAAAGAGCCGCATCAAATTTACCTGTCTTTATCCGAGAAACCACTGCATTATGTGAA
>NZ_JBHIPR010000041.1:0-4871 GCF_042196145.1 Bartonella sp. AP258QHHD | reverse complement strand
AGCAACAGCACAACGATCAACATTATTTGTTAATATATCAAACAACGAAACATCCTTAAGTCAAATTCAGATCAGCTCCCCATCCCCCTTCAAAGAGCAATGTTTTACGGCGGATAAACGGCATTTCTCTCTAACGTTTTTACGCACAAAGCAATAAAGCAATCCCGCTTGTGACTTCACTTATAAAATTGCAAGAAAATAGTTTTCACGACAAACAGAAGTAAAAGAATCCTACGATATTCGAAAACGCTGATTTAACATGCAAAAACACCAGCCACTCCCTTTGCTTTGCAATAAAATACCGCTGTCTCATCGTGAATTTTTCTAAATCAGCACGCCTCAAAGAGCGGTGTTTATCACATAATAGGATTATCACCGCCCTTTATAGCGTGAATTTTTCCACACTTAATCTTCAGGCAAAAATTCCAACCGATCTCCTTGTTTTGTAATTTTCACCGTCGTCTCATCATGAATTTTTCCAAATAAGATATTTTCCGCCAGTGGGTCTTGAATTTCTTTTTGGATAATCCGTTTAAGCGGACGCGCACCATAAAGGGGATCATAGCCCTTATCGGCAAGAAACTTTCTCACCTCTGGCTCGATTTGCAAAGTTATTTTGCGTTCATTGAGCAAATTTTGCAAATGTTCTATCTGAATATCGACGATAGCTTCCATATCGTGACGTTGCAGCCTTTGAAAGAGAATAATCTCATCAATACGGTTTAAAAATTCAGGACGGAAAGCCGCTTTAACGACATTCATAACATCATTTTTTGCCTGATCGGTTGTTTGCCCTTCAGGCAAAGCAGTTAAAAACTCAGCACCAAGATTTGAGGTCATAATCAACAAAGTGTTACGAAAATCGACGGTACGTCCTTGACTATCAGTCAAGCGTCCCTCATCCAACACTTGCAACAAGAGATTAAAAATATCAGGGTGTGCTTTTTCAATTTCGTCAAACAGAATGACCTGGTAAGGTCTTCTACGTACAGCTTCAGTCAGCACCCCCCCCCTCTTCATATCCAACATATCCAGGAGGTGCCCCAATCAGCCGCGCCCCGGCATGCTTTTCCATATATTCCGACATATCGATGCGCAACATGGCATTTGGGTCTTGAAAGAGAAAAGCGGCAAGAGCTTTGGTTAATTCGGTTTTCCCCACACCAGTAGGACCCAAAAACATGAAAGAGCCAAGCGGACGATTGGGATCTTGCAACCCTGCACGCGCGCGGCGTACAGCACGAGAAACAGCTTGAACAGCCTCTCCCTGACCAATCACACGTTTGCTAATTTCATCTTCCATCCGCAACAGCGCCTCCCGTTCTGCCTCCAGCATTCGATCAACAGGAATACCGGTCCAGCGTGAAACAATCCGCGCCACATGTTCAGCAGTAACCGTCTCTTCAACGAGATGATTTTGTTGGTCATCATTTTCCGCAATACTCAATTGTTTTTCGAGTTCAGGGATAACGCTATAAGCGAGCTCTCCAGCGCGTTGGAATTGTCCATCACGTTGTGCAATAGCCAAAGCATTACGGGCTTCTTCGAGTTGTTTTTTCAAATCAGCAGCATGCCCTAATTTTTGTTTCTCAGCCTGCCAAGCACTTGTCATCTCAGCGGACTGTTGTTCCAATGTTTTGAGTTCCTCCTGCACATTTTTCAACCGTTCTTTTGCTGTTGGCTCGACATCTGTTTTCAAAGCTTCCCGTTCGATCTTCAACTGTAAAATACGCCGATCAACAGCATCGAGTTCTTCCGGCTTTGAATCGACCTGCATGCGCAAACGCGCCGCCGCTTCATCGATAAGGTCAATAGCTTTATCCGGCAAGAAGCGATCTGTAATATAGCGGTTAGACAAACGCGCCGCCGCAATCAAAGCACTATCAGCCAAGCGCACTTTGTGATGTTGTTCATATTTTTCCTTAATACCGCGCAAGATAGAAATAGTATCTTCCAAAGAGGGTTCAGGTACAAAGACAGGCTGGAAGCGGCGTGCCAAAGCAGCATCTTTTTCGACATATTTTCGATATTCATCGAGCGTAGTAGCGCCCACACAATGGAGTTCTCCGCGTGCAAGAGCAGGTTTTAACAAGTTAGAAGCATCCATAGGACCATCAGATTTTCCAGCGCCAACAAGATTGTGCAATTCATCAATAAACAAAATGATCTGTCCATTTTCGGCTTGCACCTCTGCCAGCACCGCTTTAAGGCGCTCTTCGAATTCCCCACGATATTTTGCACCAGCGATAAGCGCTCCCATATCCAACGCATGAAGCTGTTTATCCCGCAAAGTTTCAGGTACATCGCCATTAACAATGCGCAATGCCAACCCTTCCACAATAGCTGTTTTCCCCACCCCAGGCTCACCAATCAACACGGGATTATTTTTGGTCCGCCGTGAAAGCACCTGAATAGTGCGGCGGATTTCCTCTTCCCGCCCAATCACAGGGTCGAGTTTTCCTTCACGGGCATCTTTTGTGAGATCCCGGGCATATTTTTGCAAGGCATCATATTGTCCTTCAGCATGGGGGCTTGTTGCTGTTTTTCCTTTCCGCAGCGCATTAATTGCCCGATTAAGCGCTTGCGGGGTCAATCCTCCACTTGTTAAAATATCGGCTGTTTTTGCGGTCTTTTCCATGATCAGCGCTTGCAACATGCGCTCCACAGTCACAAACTGATCACCGGCTTTTTTCGCAATATCCTCAGCCAGCGCGAAAACTTTTGCCAATGGCTGCGAAAGATAGAGCTGTCCATTTCCCCCCTGCACTTTAGGCAAAGCATCAAGTGCTTCTTTTAGCGCCTTTTGAATAAGAGTAAGATCACCACCAGCGTTTTGGATAAGCGATGCAGCCAATCCTTGAGAATCGTCTAACAACACTTTCAGGAAATGCTCCGGCATAAACTGCTGATGATCAGAAGCAAGAGCGCTATTTTGTGCTGATTGTAAAAAACCCTGCACGCGTTCGCTATATTTTTCCAAGTTCATTTTTTTTCCTTAAATCTCAAGCCATCACCACACTTTAACCTCTCCAATATTCCACAAAAGAAACATCCAGAAAGGATTATCCAGCCTCTAAAAAACACCGCGAAAAAAGCAGCAAGAAGAAGAACCATAGTGCTAAAAAGAATATGGGTTTCTACAAGCCTCATAGCAAGAGGGAGAAAAAAAATACGCTATCATTTTAAATAAAAACCGCAACTTTTCTTATACCCCCCATCATCACTCCCCTTTTTAAACCATCACCCCTAAATTCCACCATTAAAACTTAAATTTGAACAGCAGAAAAGGAGCATGCAAAAACACTTTAAACAAAGTAGTCTTTACAGCATATAGTTTAGAGTAAACATTAAAGTATTTTCTCTAATTTTACTTAACAAAACATTGAATATGTGCTTTAATACTTATAAAGTTACACTATTTTTATTAAGATAGAGGATTTGAGTATGTACCATACTGTAAAAAAGGTTATTTTAATACTTTTATTCCTTCTGATAAGTAAACCAAGCTATGCCGTTTTTGCCGGCAAAGTTATTACAATAGAGCATGAATGGCTTAAAAATGCATCATTTGATCTATTTGTTTTCACCCAGCAAGTAAATTACGATGGTGGGCCTAACTCCATCTATTTCTGGGGAAATAAATTTGAATTCCAAAATGGAAAAAGTGGACAAATTGGTTTTTTCAACAGGAGCGGCCGTACCATTCATTTTTCTATCTGGAATGCAACTGGATGGAAGGGTAATACATGTAAGCATTTTACTCAGGAAGGTTCAGGAGTACGATGTGAAATTAACTTTCCATGGGAGATGGGACGCAGATATCGATTATATGTTGAAAAAAATAGAAATCTAGTTACAGCGACAGTAGTCGATTTTATAACGGGTAAAAAAGTGAATATTGGGACCATAGAAGTACCAAATACATTTGGACAACTCCGTAAATCTTCAAGTTTTGTTGAAGACCATTCTCGTTGGAAGAGACATCTCTCCTCCTGTTATGATTTAAGTCCGCAAAGTTCGATTTTTTTTGAGCCTCAAGGCATAAAACAAAACAAGCTACACGAAGGGAGTCTGAAAGCTTCTAATCAAGGAAAGTGTCAAGATTCTGACTTCATCCAAACATCATGTACATCCAACTTTTGCATGACAAGTATAAGCGACTTTGGAGGTTTGGCCTCGCCTACTACTAAACCAGAAATACAAATTTCCAATGAGAAAGATCTGTCTGCAGAAACAATTTCTAACGTTTTGAAACAAAAAGAGCTTGTCGTTATTCGTTCAAAAAATCGTTCTTGGGCACCCAATATCTTTTTGCCATCTCCTGATTCATTTAAGTGGAAATCAATCTTTATAGATCATCTAGCGGCTTTCAGTTCTACGCTTCACACCACTCACGGCACACAAAAGATAACCACAGGTCAAAAGATTATGTATATGTCTGATGGAAAAACTTGGAAGATTATGAAAAGAAACTAGCTTTTTTCTTCTTGATAAGCCCCTCACTCCCCTTTGAAAACAACTGGGGGTGAGAAAGTTTTTTTTCATTTCCCCACCACGGCTCCCTTTCCCAGTTATTTTTTCGAGCNGTTTTTTTTCATTTCCCCACCACGGCTCCCTTTCCCAGTTATTTTTTCGAGCCCTGCTCTCATCCCTTTAGCTCACCTCATCATCATACTTTCCAGCGTATTTTCTCCATTCTCACCCCCTTTCAAAACCACAACACCCTTTAATAAAATCCTCACCTCCCTCTTCTATCACCCTCACACCATCCCTTCACGCATCCCTTTAAACTACCCCCGCCTCTTATCCACACCCTCCCCCTTGTCCATAGGCACTCTCCCATTCCACGCACTCCTTTTTCTCTCCCATCA
>NZ_JBHIPR010000040.1:0-1213 GCF_042196145.1 Bartonella sp. AP258QHHD | reverse complement strand
TTGATTTAGGAAAATTTCATGCAATAATTCAGAATGCTCATTCATCATTTTAGATATTGAATAAAAACTAAATATTATAAATTTCTTTCATTTCAAACCTGTTTATATTTAATCAATTAACCCCTTGTCCATCACAAACGAAGCTGGCATGCAAAGAAGGACTTTTGAAAAAAGGTAAATTACTTCTTATGAACATTCTCGAGTGCTAAAATCTGCGCAAATATTGAATGCTGAAAAAAGAATGGTGATATCCGCGCATGACCGCAATGAAAATAATATCCTGTATCTTATCGAAATTTCTCTGCCACCTATCACTTACAAAACAACAACCATAACAACACGATAAAGCATACTTTACTTTTATTATAATTTGACCTCAAACTCCCTCTTTTTGTTCTAAAAATAAGTATCTATCCAAAATTCTTAAGTAAACATCCTAAAAAAGAAACAAATAATATGCGTATTAAATGATATAAACGTGAATAAAGTTCTAAAACAAAATTCAAAACAATGCATAAAACTCATAAAGACTAAACTTATGATCTATAAAAATGAATAAAGAAATGGACAAAAACAACCACCTATATCGTCTCTTTTGAAAGATTATGCCGAAAGCATTCAGCATTCAAACTTTTCATATTCACAATGAAATCTGTCCTCATATCTTAACATCAAAAATTTTAGAAAAATTTCTCATCGCATAAAAGAAAGCATCTATTGTAATCTTTTATATCAAAAAATAACCATATTGATGAAGCAAAATAAATTTTAATACATTAAAAGGCCGAAAATCTTCTGCCTTTTAACTAAAAATACATATTGCAGCTCATCAAAAGAGGTGGCGCAATCCAGCAGAGAAACTCGTTCCAGAAAAACCAATTTTCTTAAATCTATGCTGATAAGTGACATCTCCACGAAGAGAAAGTTTTGATGAGAGACGGGCATTAAACCCAACCCCTGCTTCCAAAGAAGAACCAAAGGAACCTAACTGAAAATCGTTTTTAAAAGAAACGAATTGCTTATCTTCAAAACTATGCAAATAAGAAAGCTTACCATAAAAAGAAACTTCACGTCCCTCTTCCACAACACCTAACGTCTTGCTTAAACGCCCACCAACACGCCCCACCCATTGATGAAATTTTCCTAAATCAACATCAAGATTATCAATATCACGCGCCTGATTAAACTGAAGATGCTGATAAACAACCTGAAT
>NZ_JBHIPR010000039.1:1288-2914 GCF_042196145.1 Bartonella sp. AP258QHHD | reverse complement strand
TTTTTTTGTTATTGTTAATGTTAATGTTATTGTGCATTTCCAAGCATTGCTCGTGCATTGCATATGCATTGCACGTGCATTGCTCATGCATTGCACGTGCATCATCATTACTTTTATCTTTGTTTTTATCCCATCTAGCTTTTGCTGCTTTTGAAGCCTTTTCCGAAGCTTTATCTAAATTCTCATTAGAGTTATTGAGTTCTTCTTCAACATCTAAATTCCATAAGCGACCATCTGCTAAACGAATGAGATATCCTTCTTCAAGCAAAACATTCAGTGCCGCTTCAAACTTCTTTACTGAATAACCAGTGTAATGAGATAAAACTTTAATATTATAAAAAAGAGGTTCACCAGTACGCAACATACGTAACCGTAATCGCATATAGATATTACCCTCTACAGCAGGCAAATAATCAACAACCATTGCCCACTTATCTGCAAAAAACCTTGTCCATGGCAACTTAGTTGACATGTATTCCCTCCTCTCTTTTCTTACTCCACCTTGCTAAAGCGGCTTTCGAAGCTCTCTCTGAAAATTTGCTAATGCTATAATCAAAGGCTACTGACCTATGCCATAAGCTGCCATTCTCTAAACGCGTGATATGACCAGTGCTTATTAAAGTCTCTAATGTCTTTTGAAACGTTCTTAGTGAACACCCACACCAACTTGATAAATAAGACGCATTATTTATAAGAGGCGCTTTCCTATCATTCATTAGCAACACAAGTGTTGTATAAACAGCCTTCTCGGTCGCTTTTAATCCCATAAGATCCTTTAAAAAATGATCTGTACTAAATTTTACAAACGCTACTTTATTATTGGACATCATTTGAGATCTCCCTTTCTTTAACTAAATGTAAAATTGCTAAAGCATCTGCTTCATTATCATCACATGGCTTGTGCCCTTTAATACACATTGCCTCTATCATCTCTTCTTTCGACGCATTCCCCTTCCCCGTCGTCGCTTTCTTAATCGTACTTACCGGTATCCCCTCATACGGTATCTGATGATGTTCACACCACGCCGTTAATGTTGCTAATAAACCACCGTAAATATGCGCTGCATCGGTTCCAACATGACGCCTAACCTCTTCAAAATACACCGCGTCAATGCCACCGGCTGTCTGCTTTATTTCATTAAGCCATTGCTTAAAGCGTAAATAACGCATTCCACCGCCTTCAAAACGACGGGTTTGAAAATTAACAGTACCACTTATGATACCACCGTCCCCTCCACGTATCGCCCACCCCATCTTCGTACCTAGATCAAAGCAAAGGATTGTATGAAGCATAAAATAATCCTCAAAAAACAATTAAAGCTTCTTTTGGGACCTATTTCTTATCCCCTCATTCTTCCTAAGTTTATCCTCTAGATCCCATATTATTCTTTTTTGTTTAATTATCTCATCTGTAAGCTTTTCTGACTGTTTAAAATAGTGATAAACCTCATAGAGCAAATACAAATTAGTCGTTATGGAAAGAATTGTTGCTACTGTACTCATCTCTATCTCCTCACTTACCCTTCTTCTTACTCTTCTTATTCTTATGAGGCGGCGCTTTTACTGCTTCACCACGCTGTTTAAGCTCTTGTGTAAGTCTCTCAATTTCCTTATCACGCGATTGGA
>NZ_JBHIPR010000039.1:0-971 GCF_042196145.1 Bartonella sp. AP258QHHD | reverse complement strand
TGCTAATTTTCGACAATGGGGGGTGTTGCTCTTGCATTAATCTCTGCAAGCGCTCGGGATAAAAAAAATCTTCTGGACGCAAATCTATCCCATGATCACGTGCGTAATTCAAAAGCATAATTTGGTATTTAGCTGGAATGATGCCGCCTTTACCCTCTCGCTTTTCAAAGGGGTAAGTCCATTTATAAACAGCAGACACATGGCATTGAGAAATCAACGACACACGTTTTGCACCACCTAAATATTTTATAATCATAACTGCTGGAGTAATCATGTAATCCAAAATTTCTGTCATATATTTACGTATTACGCAAATATAAGCAAAATTTTCGTAATACGCAATATTGATTATTTAATAATTTTAAGAGAGAAAAATAAAATGGATTTTCAAAAGCTAATAAAAATGTGGATTAATGAAAAATTAAATGAAATGGGGCATGGAAGCCGTAAGGCTTTAGGGCAACATTTAGGATTGAGTCCATCATCTATTACGCGCTTATTATCGATTGATGACTCTGACTCTAAAGCCTACCGTGATATCACCGCAGAAGAGCTAGTGAAGCTACACAGTTTCTTTAAGGAGTATCCTCCGTATCCGGCTTTAAGCAAGATAGATCAAGATTTTTATGATCTATATTCGTCTTGCAATGAAGAAGAACGGAGGGCAGTTTTAGCGTTTCTTCATACTTTAATCGAATCAAAAAAGCGATAACTGCTGTTTTTTCTTCATTTGACAATTGTAAAAATTTTCTTTTGGCAGTCTTATAACCTTTCATAAAATCTCCAAATATCTATAAAAACACACTAATCTTTAGATGAATACTCATAAAATAATTTTCGTTATACGGTATTTTTATGTTGACATTACCGTAAAACGAAAATATATTCACTCCATATCTTAGAAAATAACTTTTGCCAATAGGCAGTATGGAGGCATTTGTGAATAAACCAGTGTTTATAAATTCTGATGA
>NZ_JBHIPR010000038.1:0-2009 GCF_042196145.1 Bartonella sp. AP258QHHD | reverse complement strand
AAAGGCGTTCCAAATAAAGTGACGCGCATTTTAAAAGAAGCAGTGGTTAAGGCTGCTGAGAATGCTGGGAATAAAATTGGCAATGATGGTTTGATCTCCTATTTGGAAAAGCAGGCTATAGAATGTCCAGCGGCTTATTTAGCGTTGCTTGGTAAGGTGTTGCCTTTACAGGTAACAGGTGAAGATGGGGGAGCCATTAAGGTGATAACGCGTGTAGAAATCGCGCCTTTGGTCAATGACGACAAGACAGATTAAGATTGTACCAAAACTTATCCCTATTTTTGATGGGGATGCTTTGGTACGAGCGGCGTGGGGTGGACGAGGGTCTGGAAAGACAAGATCATTTGCATTGATGGCTGCTTTAAAAGGCTATCAATTTGGTATGCAGGGGATATCGGGGACCATTCTTTGTGCACGTCAGTTTCAGAATTCTTTGGCAGAAAGTTCATTGGAGGAGATTAAGCGCGCCATTGAAGCGCACGACTTTTTAAAGGACTATTACAAGGTTGGGGAATCGTCGATTAAGTCGATAGATGGTCGCGTAGCCTTTCAGTTTTCTGGTCTTGACCGTAATATTGCGAGCATTAAATCGATGGGGCGCATTTTGCTTTGTTGGGTTGATGAAGCAGAGCCGGTAACAGAGACGGCTTGGCAAACGCTTATACCGACTTTGCGAGAAGAAGGAGAGGGATGGCGGGCAGAATTATGGGTGACATGGAACCCGTTGCGAGAGAATGCCCCCGTTGAGAAGCGGTTTCGCTTTTCAGACAATGAGGCAATCAAGCGTGTTGAGATCAACTGGTCAGACAATCCGAAGTTTCCCAAGATCTTGAATGAAGCGCGGCTTGATGATCTGAGAAACCGTCCAGAGACCTATAAGCATATCTGGGAAGGGGCTTATCTTACAGCGGTTCAAGGCGCTTATTATCAAAAGGAAATGTTGGCAGCCGAGCAGGAGGGGCGGATAGGGCGTGTTGCTCGTGACCCTTTAATGCAAATACGTGCTTTTTGGGATATTGGGGGGACAGGCGCCAAGGCAGATGCCACGGCGATATGGATAGCACAGTTTGTGGGGCGAGAAATTAGAGTGCTTAATTATTACGAAGCACAGGGACAGCCATTATCCGAGCACATAGGCTGGTTACGTCAGAATGGCTATGAGAAGGCATTGATGGTTCTCCCCCATGATGGTGCAACAAGAGACCGTGTACACAATGTGAGTTTTGAGAGTGCTTTAAATGATGCGGGTTTTGAAACGCAAGTCATTCCTAATCAAGGGGCAGGTGCTGTTAAGATGCGAATAGAGGCGGTGCGACGTATTTTACCTTCAGTATGGTTTAACGAAGAGACAACCGTAGCGGGTCGTAAAGCACTGAATTGGTATCATGAGAAATGGGATGAGAAGCGCAATATTGGCTTGGGAGCAGAGCATGATTGGTCCAGTCATGGTGCGGATGCCTTTGGGTTAATGTGTGTGGGGTATGAACAGCCGATGCAAAAACAGAAGAGACCAGCTTATAGCGGTAGAGAAACTTATGAAAGCACGTCATGGATGGCAGAATGATGTATGATGAAGAGCATTTAGAGAAAGAAAGTAACGCATCAGATTTGTCGACAGAAGGTTTGTTTAGCAAGCTTGTGAGCTGGTACAAAGAAGATGTTGAGCATGTGAACAAATGGCGCGAACATGCAAGAGAGGATTTTCGATTTTACAATGGTGATCAGTGGAATGAGGCTGATTTAGCGGCGTTAAAAGAGCAACGCCGCCCCGTTATGACGTTTAACCGTATTGCACCATTGGTTAATGCCGTTGTGGGTTCAGAGCGTAACAATAAACGAGAGGTGCAATTCATTCCCCGTCAAATAGGCAAGGCATTGCCAAGTGAATTGCTTACAGGAGCAGCGGAATGGTTTCGCGACATGGCACATGCTGAATATGCAGATAGTGATGCTTTCCAAGACGCTGTCATCTGCGGCATGGGCTGGACCGATACGCGGCTTGATTATGA
>NZ_JBHIPR010000037.1:1899-2157 GCF_042196145.1 Bartonella sp. AP258QHHD | reverse complement strand
TTCTGACGAACTACCATCAGAATTGAATTGTGAAACCTTGAATTCCGGAGCCCTCCATTCGCCACCTTCATAGCTAGCTCCTCCTCCTAAATACATCGCTAGCGTCTGATGCAAGGAATAAAGCTGTGAACCATTCACGGCTTCCGTCGAGCCTTCAGAAAGTGTTCCAGCTTTCACGCCAGAGAGACTACGTGTATCACCATTCATGTTTGCAATTGTGATTGCACTACCCTCTTTTTCACCACCTATCTTGATTAC
>NZ_JBHIPR010000037.1:0-1635 GCF_042196145.1 Bartonella sp. AP258QHHD | reverse complement strand
GTAACCTCCGTGTTGTTTTGAGTAAACTCTTTTTGAAGATTCTCAAAAGATGTTCCTACACCAGCAAATGCTTCCGATACAGTATCATACTTCTTCTCTTCAACTTTAGTACCATCCTCATTAACGATCTTAACTTTGAAACTTGGAGCCGTCCAAGCGCCACCTGCATAACTAGCGTCACCACCTAAAGACTGCGCAACACTGTTACCTAGAGCATATAGCTGATTTCCTGCTACAGCATCGCTTGAGCTAGCAGTAATATCACCATTTGCAAGTGATGTGATTTTGCTGTGTGTCTTCTCACCATCTTTTTCTCCATGCAAGGCGACAAAAGCACCTTCAGCCTTGCTCCATGATAAAGAATCTTGTGCAACTCCTTCTGAAACTTCCTTAATACGAGCGTTGATAGTGCTCATGCTGTCATTAATGTCATTAAAAGCACCTGCAACATTATTACTGCTCTTCTTATCACCTTTCGTACCATCATTGCTGAAAGTCTGAATTTGAAATTCCGGATCTTGCCATTCGCCTTTCTCATTATAACCAGCACCACCACCAAAATAGCCAGCAAACTGTTTTTGCAGATCATAAATCTGTCCACCCGTAATCGCATCACTCGAGCCTGATACTATAGAGCCAGCTGCAAGTGATGTAAGCTTGCTGTTCTCTTTATTGTCCCCATGCATCGCTACAAACGCCTCTGCGTCCTTATCCCACAACAGCGCATCGCCTTGAACTTCCTGAGTAATATTCGTGATGTTTTCAGTAAGTTCATTAAACTTATTCGTTAGGTTGTTATTCACATTCTTGAAATTCGTATCAATACCTTCAATGGCTAAACCAACATCACCATAGGATTTTTCTACTACCTCGCCTTTTGCATCAACACTGGATAATTTATAGGTTGGACCCGTGAAAGTACCATCTTTAAAGCTTGTACCTCCACCTAAGTATTTCGCAATATCCTGAGAAACCTTAGAAATCTGACCGCCATTAACCGCATCATGCGAATTCTCACTAATCTGACCTTCGGCAACATTATGCAAACCAACAGGTGCAGAACCCTTACCTTTACCCAAAGTCACACTCGCATAATTAGTGCTGCTATTATCATCACCTGTTTTATCGTAATGAACAACAGCCGATTCATCAGACTGAAGATTGTTAGAAAGCTCCTTCAGACTTGCATCAAGCTGGTCTTTATTAACAGCTTCATTACCTCTCACGGCTTCTTTCACACCGGAAAGAATTCTATCCCCTTTGTCTTTATTTGCGATATTGATTTCATTGCCTTCTACTTCTGTACCAATATTGATAACTTTTGTCTTTTCATCCTGCTTGGCAAGACTATCACTGACTACATTGGTCACATCATTGTGAACATTCGTGATAGAACTTGCAACACCTGCAAGTGCTTCCGCTACACTATTGTAAACCTTTTCCTCACCAGTGCTACCATCATCATTGACAGTTTTAAGTTTGAATGTGGGTGCAACCCATTTTCCATTTTCATAGCCAGCACCTCCACCAAAATACGTCGCAACTGTTTGATTGATTGAATAAAGCTGATTGCCCGTGATCGCTTCTGTCGAACCTTTAGAAATTTCTCCATCTAATAGAAACTTCAATTTGCTA
>NZ_JBHIPR010000036.1:0-3295 GCF_042196145.1 Bartonella sp. AP258QHHD | reverse complement strand
GGGGGCGGGTGCCGTCGTCAACTTCAACGACTTCAACACCGTGTAGAAAACCTGTTGCCATACTTTATGCTCCTTTAAATGGTTGGCTAATGAAATGAATGGGAAAAATGAGAGGTAAAGAGCCGCTCTTGAGAAAGGTTTGTTTTCAACAAGCACTTTCTTTTTATAAATATCTTGACTTGGTCCCAAAATGGTACTAAGATTGATAAAAATCAGGATAAACTTATGAAAATTGTTAAAATCTCCACACTTCAAACTTTTTGGGCTCGATATCCTGATGCTGAACAACCGTTAAAAGCATGGGTAGATGAAGCTAAAAATGCGCAGTGGCGTTCTCCTCATGACATTAAAGAGAAGTATAAAAATGCAAGCATATTAAAGAATAATCGTGTTGTTTTTAATATTAGAGGCAATGATTATCGTTTAGTTGTTTCAATCTTTTATCCAGCAGGTTGGCTTTATATAAAATTTATAGGGACACACAAACAGTATGATGCAATTGATGCTAATACTGTAGAACTAAAGGAATTTAAGAAATGAATATCAAACCAATTCGTACAGAGAGAGAGTATCAAGAAGCTTTAGAAATTGTGTCTGCAATGTTTGACAATCAACCTAAAGAGAATACTCCAGAATTTGATCAAATGGAGGTTCTTGTGTTGTTGATTGAAGCGTATGAAGCAGAACACTATCCTGTTTCTCCTCCTCACCCGATTGAAGCTATTAAATTTAGAATGGAACAAATGAACTTAAGTGCTAAAGATCTCGTTCCTGCGATTGGTCATTTAAATCGTGTTTATGAAATCTTGAGTGGTAAAAGAAAATTAACACTGCGCATGATTAAAAACTTGCACCAACAGTTCAATATTCCACTAGAAAGTCTGATAGCTTAGGTTTTATACTAATTTATTTTTTTGAAAGATTTTTAAGGGGTTTCAAAAGGTCTTCAAAGATCATTTAAAGATCCTTTAATATGTATTATTTCTCGTTTTAGAAATCGCAATTTGAGATGATCAGCTCTTGAGCCGGCATTGGATTATTTGAACCACATGTATAAGATGTATTCACTTCTTTTAGTTTAAATTGGCTAAAGGTTTTTCGGATCTCTGGCACATCATTGAGAGACAGAACAAACTTTCCCTTTAATTGTGCAAGCAGTGTGGACATCGTCTGGTAATCCTCTCGCTTAAACAAATCCTTGCCATAGCAATTCTCAACGCCCCAATAAGGTGGATCAAGGTAAAACAAGGTCGTTGGCCGGTCATAACGCCTGATAAAATCAAACCAATCTAAATGTTCAATAGTGACACCTGATAAACGCCGGTAAATAAGCTTTAAGAACCCTTCAAGTTTGAAAGAGTTAAACCGTGCACCACGGTGGGGATCAACTCCAAAGGTACGCTTTGCCACCTGCCCACCAAAACTCAACCGCTGTAGATATAAAAACCGCAAAGCTCGCTCTAAATCCGTAAGCGTCTTTGGATCTTGTAACGTAAAACGTTGAAACGCCTCACGGCTGCTAATCTGGAACTCCAACAGATCCATAAAAGGGTGATAATGGCGTTGCAACACCCGAAAAAAATTCACCACATCGCCTGAGCGATCATTGATGACTTCATATAAGGGAATCAATTTCCGCCTAAAGAATATTCCTCCCATGCCAACAAAAGGTTCGGCATAAGTGCGATGGGGAATGCCTTCAATGATTTTGATAATGGTTTTTGCCAACTTTATTTTGCCACCAACATAAGCGGCAGCTGGTTCTATAGGATCAATAGATTTTAATTTTTCTTTACAAAGTATATCCATCATTTTTTAACACTCTTCCATCTATATTAGCCATCTTCTCACTGTTTCCAAGTGATAAGAAGTGGCTGCGATGTTGAGTTGAGTTGCATCGGACGGGTTTGTCGCTAAACTAAGTCCCGTTGGCTGGACAACCAGCCCAGCCTCTATTTTTTGTTCCGTTCTCCTTGTTTTTGAGTTTTTAGGATAATTGCTGTGGGTTATCCGCTAGATTTCTCATAGCGATAGGTTATCAGAGCGGCTTGCTAAGAGCCGTTAATCTCTTTACAAAACTTTTGGAATAGAAGAGGGAGCACGCCGTGATTTCGGGGCTTCTTCTAAAGATAAAGAATGATTTTGCTATAGTGCGATAGAGAGTATTTACTTTTGTTGCCATTTTGCTCTCCAAATCAATAGAGAAACAATAACAACAAGAGCTGCCTTTCATAAAACTGACACTGTCAGTCAAAAAGCTCTTTAAAGGGCTTTAAAGGGCTTAAAATCATACAAGCCAGCTTATACAACAGCTATCCATTTGACTTGTGCTATTTTTAGTTTTGTATTTAATCTTTCCATAATCTTATGAGGACAGCGCCATCAGCTCCAGCGCCGCTTGGAGAGGAATCTCCATGAGAGCCAGCACCACCACCACCAAAACCACGCCCTGCTTTTCCCGAACTATAGGAACCTTTGCCGACTCCTCCAGAGCCACCACGTGATGTATCACCTCCAGCATCGCCTCCATTACCGCTTGTTTTACTCGTAATTCCATTCGTTCCAGCATAACCATTTCCGCCTTTGGCAATTCCTGGATGTTCATCCGTTGCTAAACCAAAGTTTCCACCTGTTCCTCCAGCACCGCCATCGCCTGAATAGAAGGAAGTCGTACTCCCAGTAATCGAGTGAGAGATACGGGCGTCAGCTCCCCCACCACCCTTTCCTCCGGTAGCGGTAATAAAATTTTTGCCAATGGTTGTTGTTTCTCCAGGCTTACCGCTTACAAAATTCTTTGCAATAGAAGCCCCTCCTTTACCAATGATGATATCTTCATGACCATTTAAACTGGCTTTATAGCCATACCAGACTGAACAACCGCCACCGCCGCCACCTCCTCCTAATCCTATCCCAAACGCTCTACCACCACTACCTCCACCACCCCAAGCTTGGATCTCAACTTTAGTTTTATCGGTGACCCAGATGGGCCACTGAATTTTCCCATCCTGTGTATAGAGCAATTCAGCATCAGCAAGAGCCGGCCAATTTGTGATTTTATCGATCAAATCTTTTTTAAGACTCTTTATTTGTGCCAAAATGGCGGCATCCACTTGCGCCTTCGTATAAACAACATCACCATCAACTCTCAAAGGTCCTTTCAAGGTACTTCCATTTGTGCTTAAACTTGTCACCGTTTCACCATTATGAATAAGGCTAAACGACGAATTACCCAAAAGTTCTAAGCCACCACTCATAGTGATTTTGCTGGTAAATTTATTATAATTCTGCCATTCAT
>NZ_JBHIPR010000035.1:0-3118 GCF_042196145.1 Bartonella sp. AP258QHHD | reverse complement strand
GGTATGCTTTGATGCTTACTTCATTCCCCTGATGGCGCAAGTACCCAGACAGTTTCTATATCATTATGTTTTTATTGTAAACAACAAAACGAAATATTGCGTCCTGTTCTTTATCGTTTAAAAAATGATTTTAGAAGAGTTTTTAAAATAAAAATTGCAGTTAGAAACTATGAATTGCAGAAAAGCTAGATTGATCAGTATTCCGTTTAAAAGTGTTAAGAAACAAAATATTTTGCAAGGATGTTTGTTGCTTAAGGCTGTTGTTATGGAAACTCTACAAAGTTTTTGGGGAAGCTGTTGCTGTGTGCTTACAAAAAGCTTTTAATTGATTTTCTTACACAGAGAATTATTTATTACGTGTTTTAAAATACAAAAAATTTTATTAAAAGCATTTGATTTTTATAAATCAAAAAGGCAGCTCTCTTGAGAATTCAGTATTCATTTAGAGATAACAGATTTTATTACATTTGGTTTGAGTGAGATTAATTGGCTCAAGAAAGGTGGTAGAAAGAATAGTTGTTAACGGTTCTTTCCGATAGATTATAAAAAGGCAGCACATTTGCACTGCCTTTTATTAAAATGAATAGAATATAAATTGTTTTTTGCGTTTTCTTAAAACTGATAGCGTATTCCACCTGAAAAGCTTGCTCCAGATATACCAGTTTTTTGAAGCTTATATTGATAGTTAACATCAGCATGAAGGGCGATATTTTGTGATAATTGTGCATTTACACCAAATCCACCTTCAAGGGCAGCTCCTATAGAATCAAGGTGGAATGGTTCACCAATCTGTATCGTACCATTGTTAGAAAAAGCTTTAACAACGTTTAGTTTACCATAGAAAGAAAGAATACCGCCGTTTTCAATAGAAAGCTTCGTTTGCGTTAAGCGTCCACCCACACGCACTAAGTATTGATAAGGATTTCCCATATCCACATCAAAGCCATCGACATCTGAGAGTGTGCCAAGCATGAGGCGTTGATAAACAAGTTGTGCTTGTGGTTCAAAGACCAATCCTTTCTTACTGGTTTCGAATTTTTGTCCAATGGTTGCTGATGCACTGAATGTATCAGCATTTTTCAATTCTGCAGTCTTTCCTATGAGAGCTGTGGTGATATCTCCCTTGAGCATTCCATAGGAGAAGAGCGCATGGATGTATATCCCATTATTATGGCGCAGCCCACTATATGCAGTAATTGACCATTTATTGAGTGTACTCTTGTCAGCACCTTCCATGTCTTTAGGGGTGAAAGCTAATTTCCCATATGTCCCCAAAAGACCGAAATTGGCGGTCATATTTTGATCTTCTAGAGCTGCTAATGTAATGCCTGCCTGTAAAGCTGCATAGTGAATATCGGCACCATAGCCATATTGTAATGGCGTACGGTGAGAGGATAATGTCATCTTATTTCCATAAGTTGAGAAGAAGACTCCTTTGTTTTTATGATCTTTTGTCTCAAAGGTGTTTTCCTGCATCGAGTTGAGTAAAGTGTTTTGATTGTTTATATCAGCCAGTCCAGCTGAGAATAGTGCGTTAGGCATGGACAAATAGCTTGCTACTTGAGGAACGAGAGCTCTGATCTTTCCTTCATTATCGAGAGTCGCATTTTGCAAGCGAAAATCCCAGAAATTCTGATTTTTTTCCAAGATGTTTTGTGCGTTGTTTGCTTGTCCAAGGGATGATGAACCGGTATTTTGCGCTTCTTTCTCTTTTGGTGAAACACCTTCAATCATTGTTCCTGATGCTGATATCGTGTAGATTGTGTAGTCTTTGAGGGTATTTTCTTTTGATTCTTGTGATATTCCGCTAAAATGACTTTGTGTGCTATCGGCTGTCCCATGGCTGGATGTTGGACCATAGGCTTTGAGTATATATTTATAAGGCAATCCCCCCATTGTGGTGTAGCCGTGTGCAAGTTTGAAGGAATCTTCATTTGCATTTCCAGAAACTTGAATGAGTGAAAGACCACGCATATTCGAAGACACAGAATCTTCAGCTTTTAATATCTCACCTTTCGCAAGGTTCTTGATATGGACTGTTGTGCTGCCTGATACATCACCATGTATAAGGAGGCGGTCAGCTTTTTGCTGTTCTTTTACTAGACCATCACTCCATTCAATATTAAAATAAATTTTTGCATCGCCTGTGGCATTGTAAACTGTATTATAAGTGCTTTCTATATCGGGGATTGTACTTCCCTCAGGTCTACGAACCTCAGCTGTTCGCCCTACATACAAGGTATGATAATGATCTTTTTCCCGCCCTTGTGGTGTCTTAAATATGATAGAACTATTATTAAGATTCAGTACTGAAACGGTAGAAAGGGCTCGTTGTTTAATATCACTGAGCTCATAGTTAAATACATTAAAGTCAGTATCGACTTCCTCTTGAGAGGTCTTTAAGTACCATTTGCTTTTGTTATTCAGAGTCAAAACCGTTGTATTGACTTTTAAAGTTCTTGCTCGTCCCTCTATTGTTGAATTATCAGCGGTTAATGCTAAAGTTACAGGAAGAGTATCGTTGTCATAATATTTACGTTTCGTTTTATTTCTCAATAATACGTCAGATCGAATTTCTGAGTCTTTAAGTTGAACTTCAGCAACGGCTCTTGAGCAGTAGGGACCAAGAATACCGGTACCGTTTTTCACAAGAAGTTTTGTATTGCTAAGAACAACCTTATTGACAACTTTTTCTCCACTTTTCAGTGAAGAATCTTTTGTTTCATAAAAAACGATACCACCGGCACCTCCTCGTTGGACGGTTATGGTTGAATCTTCAACGTTGATTATACCATTCTTTGTTTCTAAACCTTTGTATACTGTATTTGCTTTAATTTCTTTAGCATGAATGCGTCCACCTTCTGATACAGAAAGTGCAGACATTTCCATGTGTATTGTTGATTTTACAATTGTGATAGCTGCTTTATCATGCGCTAATATTCCAGGTCCTTTATCGCGGACAAGAACATTATTTAAAGTCTTTTCTTCTCCCTTATTTAATTCAATCTTCCCCAAAATTTCAGGAGTTTCAGGAGCCGATGTATTTGCATAAGTTGAACCGAAATGAGAAAAAATCAAAGTTCCAGCAATTGTACATAACAAAAAATTTTTCTTATAA
>NZ_JBHIPR010000034.1:0-68985 GCF_042196145.1 Bartonella sp. AP258QHHD | reverse complement strand
AAAAGAAAAAGAGGCTTTAAATGATCTTTGAAAGGTCTTTGAAGACCCTTTGAGAACACCTTAAAAACTCTTTGAAAAAAATAAATTGGTACAAAACCTAGTGGCAAAATATACAAAACCTGCTGGCAAGCTACAGTGGCAAAATATACAAAAACCGCTGGCAAGCTACACTATAACTCCATACAAGAACGAATAAATACAAAATTCAATGGAGCGGGCGATGGGATTCGAACCCACGACCCCAACCTTGGCAAGGTTGTGCTCTACCCCTGAGCTACACCCGCTTACCGATTCGATATATGTCTTGTCTGTATGGCGTAGGCTTCTACGAATTGCAACAAAAAAATATCATTTTAGTTTGATTTATTTTGTCCATGTTTAAATAAAATGAAATAAAGATTGATTTTAGAAAATTCTTCAGTAATAGATTATTCCTTTTTTAATTTTTGCATGGAGAGGGGTGGAATATAATGTTGAAGAGAATAAATATATTAGGGATTATCATTGCAACTGTTTTTATGATGAACAGTGTTGCAAAGGCCGATGACCAAGTTAAACACGTTAAAGTTGCAATAACGCAAATTATGGTCCATCCTGCTGCGGATGCTGTTCGTAAAGGTGTGGAAGATGTGCTTGCAGCAAATGGTTATAAGCAAGGTGAAAATTTTCAACTTACCTTTTTATCAGCGCAGGGTAATATTTCAACAGCAACGCAAATTGCGCGTAAATTTGTTGGTGATAAACCCGATGTTATTGTAGCAATTACCACGCCTTCAGCACAAACGATGCTTGCGGCAACAAAAACAATTCCTATCGTCTTTGCAGCAATTTCTGATCCTATCGGAGCTAAAATCGTTTCTTCACTTACCAAACCTGGCGGTAATATGACGGGGAGTTCTGATCGTATAGATGTTGCAGAAAGTGTTAGACTTTTACAAGAAGTAAAACCAGATTTGAAAAAAATTGGTTATCTTTATAATGCTTCTGAGGCAAATTCTGTTTCGACACTTAAAACGTTAAAGGATGTAGCAAAAAAAGCTGGAATTGAAATTATTCCCTCATCGGCACCAAAGCCTTCAGATGTTCAGGCAGCAACACGCGCTTTAATCGGTAAGGTCGATATTATTTTTGTTCCTGCTGATAATACGATTTTATCTGTTTTAGAAGGTGCAATAAAGGTCTCAGAGGAAGCCAATATGCCTGTATTTACTGTTGATGCTAATACTATCGGGCGTGGGCCTTTTATGACGCAAGGTGTGAATTTCTATGATGTAGGGGTTGATGCTGGGAAATTGGTTGTGCGTATTCTAAAGGGTGAAAAGCCTGGTGATATTGATGTTGTGCAGGCGGCTAATAATGACATTCGAATTGATTTGAAAGCAGCCCAAAAAGCAGGGATTGTTATTCCGCAGGCAGTTATTGACCGTGCAACAAAAGTGATTCAATAACTTTTATTGATAGAGTGTTGATACAATAAAAATACGTTAAGTTTTCATGGGGATTGTCTTTACATGAATATATTTGCGTTTTCTGGTGCTGTGGAATTAGGCCTTATTTATGCGTTTGTTGCTATAGGGGTTTATCTTTCATTTCGGGTTTTAGATTTTCCTGATTTAACAGTTGATGGATCGTTTCTTCTTGGTTCCTGTGTCTGTGGTGTTTTGATTCTCTTGGGTTTCAATGCATGGACAGCTATGGCATGCGCTTTTTGTGCAGGTATGGTGGCTGGTTTATTAACAGCTCTATTGAATTTGCGTTTTGGCATTTTGAATCTTTTAGCTTCTATTTTAACAATGTCAGCACTCTATACGGTTAATCTTCGTATTATGGGAATTATGGGAGGGTCTAATGTTAATTTAGCACTTGCTGATACGGCGTTAACCCCCTTTTATAATCTGTTTGGTTTGTCTGATATTTTTGTGCGTCCTCTTTTCGTTGGTATTGTGTTGCTCGTTATGGCGTTTTTGATTTGGCGCTTTTTGGAAAGTGAAATTGGTCTTGCTATGCGTGCAATGGGCGCTAATCCACGCATGGCGACGGCGCAAGGTGTCCATACATCAGCATTGATATATTTTGGAATGGGGCTTTCCAATGCGTGTGTGGCACTTGGTGGTTCTCTTTATATTCAAACTGCGATTGCAACAGATATTACCGGTGGAATTGGAACAATTGTTTTTGGATTGGCAGCCGTGATTATCGGTGAAACTCTCTTTCGTACGCGCAATATTTTTTGGATTATAATCAGCTGTATTGTAGGGTCTGTGCTTTATCGTGTGGCGGTGCAATTTGCATTTGAAGCAAATGGCATTGGCATTGATACGTCGACAGATCTTCAGTTGATTACTTCGCTGTTGGTTGTTTTAACCCTTATTGTGCCACGCTATTGGAGGAGGCATAAACGTGATTGAGTTTTTTCATGTTGGGGTCACATTTAAACCGCAAACACCTTTGGAAAAACAGGCTTTAATTGATATTAACCTGAAAATTGATCAGGGTAGTTTTGTTACGGTTATTGGTTCAAATGGTGCTGGTAAATCAACTTTGCTCAGTGTTTTAGCGGGTGCTACGCTTCCTTCAACAGGGAAAGTGGTTATCAATGGGCAAAATGTTTCTAGGCAATCAGTCAGTGAACGCGCTGGAAAGATTGCTTGTGTTTTTCAAGATTCGTTAGAGGGAAGTTGTGGTTCTTTAACAATTGAAGAAAATTTGGCTCTTGCTGCTCTTCGAGGAAGTCGTCGTGGTTTGCGTGCGGCTTTAAATCATGAGAAACGGCAATTTTTTCGAGAGAAAATTGCTCAATTAGGCATTGGTCTTGAAGCATATATTCATAATCCTATGGATAGTTTATCAGGTGGGCAACGCCAAGCAGTTTGTCTTGTGATGGCAACATTAGCACATGCGGATGTTTTATTGCTTGATGAACATACCTCAGCGCTTGATCCTGGAATGGCTGATTTTGTGATGCGGTTGACTGAAAAAATCGTTGAAGAGAAAAAATTAACGACTATCATGGTGACTCATTCTATGCGTCAGGCTCTTGATTATGGCGATCGTACCTTGATGTTGCATGGTGGAAAAGTGATTTTGGATGTCTGTCATGAAGAGCGTAAGGGCTTGGATGTCAATGATTTAATTGGCATGTTTCAGAAAGTTCGCGGGGAAGTTCTTGATGATGATGAACTGTTAATGGATTAATAGTGTGGCTCAGAAAAAAGCACATGAAGTTGATCAGTTTCTAATGCGTTTTTCACGTGCTTTTCCTATTGTTCTCATTTATGGGCCAGATCGTGGTCTTATTTGTGAGCGTGCACAATGTTTTGCAAAACTTACACGGGTAGCAATAGAAGATCCATTTTCGACAATTCGTTTGGATGCTGCTGAAATTGATAAAGATCCTGCACGTTTAGAAAATGAAGCGCGTACGTTATCGCTTTTTGGGGGAGATCGTTTGATATGGATCTCTAATGCTGCTAACCAAAAAGGTTTTCTTGCTGCCTTAAAACTTTTAATTGAGAAACCACCAGAAGCTTGTTTTATTCTCATTGAGGCAGGGGATTTAAAAAAAGGAACAGGGTTGCGCAATGCTGTTGAAACAGCATCAAAAGCGATGGCTTTACCCTGTTTTGCCGATGATATGCGGTCTCTTGACGGTTTGATTGATGAGGTTTTAGGACAGTTTAAGAAGACTCTTTCTTTAGATGCACGTAGATGGTTGCATGAATGTTTAGGGGCGGATCGCCTTGTATCACGAGGTGAATTAGAAAAGCTTTGTCTTTACGCTGCAAATGTTCATATTACTCTTGAAGATGTGAAAGCTGTTGTAAGCGATGTCAGTGCTCTTTCTCAAGATGAAGTCATTGATGCTCTTTTATTGGGCGATATATCAGGCTTTGAAGCGCATTTTAACCGACATGCAGCAGTGCAGGGGGCACTTTTTTTAATTTTGAGTACAGCTCAAAGGCATTTTCAGCAATTACAGCTATTGCGTTATCAGGTAGAGGTTGAAGGAAATTCACCTTTTACGGTGGTTTCTCAGGCACGCCCTCCCATTTTTTTTCAACGGAAAAAGATCGTTGAACAAGCTTTAAAATATTGGAAGTTAGAACAAATTTCTTATGCAATGGAAAGAATTCAGAGTGCTGTTTTAGACAGTCGTAAAAATCCACTTTTGGGCGAAGCTATCATTCGTCAAGTTTTGTTAGGGCTTACAATTATTGCACGACGCCAGATGGCAGCTTAACAGCCTAGAAATATAATGATTTTTTATTTTTGGTATACCACAGAGGTATTTTCAGTAATTAAAACTGTTATGCTATCAAGTAGAGGTTGATGGAACTTGTATTTTTGAGGATGCATTTTAGGAGCTTGAAAGCTTGATAGAAATTTTTCTTCAAAAGAAATAGTTTATTTTCAAAAGGCCATTTTGAAACAGTTTTATTATTTTGTTGTATCGTAAAATACTGTTTTTAGGGTAGTGATACGAGGCCCATATCAAATTTTATGTGTTCGATGTTTTTTTGTGTGGGTATTTGGTGAATATTAGGTTGGTTCATAGAGTCTTAATGGAGTAACACCCCCATGTAAAACAGAGTATCTCAAACAACAGAAGACACTTGTATGGTAGATTCATACGCTTTCTTAGAAATATTTTTCAATGCGCGTCATATCTATTTCGCGGCGGTGTTTATGAATGGTGTAGAAGTAAAGTTCCTTGTGAAGAATATAAAACCCATAGAGCAACTCTATCTTTATGCTTAATAAAAGCGCAAGTCGACACTCATTATATACTTTGCTAGCCTCTAATGTTACTACAGTTTTTAGCATTAGAGAGCGTTTTTCATCATTTTTTCTCACATGTCTTCTTGTGACATGTAGCCAAGAGATTTTAATTGATAAGAGGGTTTGTGATGGAAGAATTTTACAGTATTCGAAGTTATGATTCAAATTGAAAAAAAGTATTATTTTTATAAATCAATGTATTATAGATTAATTGAATCATTTACAATAGTGAGCCAGAGGAATCTTTTAGACAAGAAAATGAATTGTTTGCAGATCGGTATGAATTAAGAATCTTCATGGGATGAGAAGAAAGTCAAAATAGATTATGATGAAAACCACAGCACCTATGGGGAAACTTTTATGTTTGATACAGAGATGATTATCTTAGCAATGAATGTGTCTCATAAACAGAGCTAGTCATTGTTTATTATTAATAATTTATTATTTTTCATATTAAATCAATCAGAACAATGTCTTTTGCACGTCATAAGTGGGGGGCGTGTAGATAAAAACTGTACAAGAAAGCACTAAAAATGCCTCTTATGAATGCTCTCAAATTCCAAGGTTTTTTGCAACATTGGGGGTAGGAAAATATAATGATAGTGTTTTATTTAAGTGTGAAGAGGGTCGTGCTTAATAGATTTATAGTTATAACATTTACGAACACTGTCGTGAGATAGGCTAGGGAGCGAGATGTCTTTTAAAACAAACCCATGAATTTGTAATCCAAATTTATTCTGTTGAGGGCGTTCTGTTTTACGTGAGGGGTGTGATTCCATTAAAGGGATATTCGGTGTTTTTTTTATCAAACTTTTTCTTTATTGAGAGGGCGTGTTTTTCTCATATTTATTTGATTTACGGTATCCGGAATCGGGAGAGGAAAATGTTTTTAATGGTATCTTTTGGTATGCGTTGTTTTACGGTGTTTTCAATATTCGCGAAACTTATGTTGATGTTGTAGGTGGAGGCGCAATACGTTTTATATAGGTCTAATGTACAAATTAATGAACGTATCGGGATAATTGGAGAAGAGTTAGTATCTGCTTACGCTTTTGATGTGTTTTTTTGTGAGTAAATTAGTAAGATAAAGTAAACTGATGGGATTTTATGTAGAGTCGTTGTTATCCTAATTGAGAGTGCATTTTATTTTGTTTCGGTGATGCGCTTTGATCAGTAATTAAGAGGGAGTTTTAGAGCGTGATGTTAGATTTCTCGTCATTTATTTTTTATGTGTTTTCTAGGTAAAGTGATCTGTTGTCAGCTTGCGCAGGTGATAATTGGTAAACTGCGTTATTCTTTATTCCCTAGTTGTCATTTTTTAATGTTTTACGCATAACTCTTGAACAAACAAACAAGAAAATTGTGATTTTACAATTAGTCTTTATTGCCATTTGCAAAGAATCTTTGAAGGTGAAAGATGCTCCATACTCAGTTTGAAAAAATAGCACTCATTGGGATCGGTCTGATTGGGTCTTCTTTAGCAAGAGTGATTAAAAAGAAAAATCTTGCGGCTCAGATTTCTATTGCAACACGTCGTCCAGAAACCCTGAAAAGAGCGCGAGAATTGGAGCTTGGGGACTTTTATACGACAGATAATGCAAAAGCTGTTGAAGGAGCAGATTTGGTTATTCTTTCTGTTCCTGTTGGGGCTAGTGCAGAAGTGGCAAAAACCATTCGTGATCATTTAAAACTTGGAGCGATTGTGAGTGATGTTGGTTCTACGAAAGCGTTGGTTATTGCGGAAATGGCACCTTTATTGCCAAAAACGGTTCATTTTATTCCAGGGCATCCAATTGCTGGAACGGAATATTCAGGACCGGATGCTGGTTTTGCTGATTTATTTATGAATCGTTGGTGTATTTTAACGCCTTTTGCGGATAGCGATGCTGCTGCTGTCGCACAATTAACAGCGTTTTGGGAAGCTTGTGGTGCGCGTGTCGAAAAGATGGAACCTAAGCATCATGATCTTGTTTTGGCTATTGTTTCACATTTACCCCATTTGATTGCGTATAATACTGTTGGGACAGCGAGTGATTTAGAAAAAGTAACAAATTCGGAAGTGATTGCTTATTCCGCTTCCGGTTTTCGTGATTTTACGCGTTTAGCATCTTCTGATCCCGTTATGTGGCGAGATATTTGTTTGCATAATAAGGATGCTATTTTAGAAATGTTGAGCCGTTTTAGTGAGGGGCTTGCTTTTTTAGAACGGGCAATTCATTTAGGAGATGGTGAGACACTGTTTAACTTTTTTACACGTACGCGTGCTGTACGCCGCAATATTATTGATGCTGGACAGGAAATTGATGCTCCTGATTTTGGGCGTCAGAATGTTTCTAAAAAAGGGTGAGTAAAAACAAGAGGTTTTTGTTTTGGTATAAAGTCGGGCTTGACCGTATTGATTATTGACCGTTATATTGCAACATTGCAAAATGTTTATTTGCAGAGTTTTGATGATTTTTATAAAACTTGAAATAGACTGAGGAAGAGTTTTACCAGAAAGTATTGAGTTTTGTTAAAAAATATCTTTTGGTATAGCTATCGTATTTTGTGTGACGCAGTAAGTCATTATTGGCGTGATAATGGGAGTGCTTTTGCAAGCCATGTTGCGCTATCGGGGCTTTTAGCATTTTTCCCTTTTTTTATTTTTGGAACATCTTTTGCTCGTTTTCTAGGTGCTTTTACTTATACACCGCAAAAAATTAAAGCACTGGTGCAGTTATTGCCTGATGTTATTGCAGAGCCTTTATCTCAGGAAATTGTTAATGTTTTAACCATTCATCGAGGAGGTGTGTTGACGCTTTCTGTCATTGGAGCGGCTTATTTTGCTTCTAATGGGATAGAGGCTTTGCGTACGGCTTTAAATAAAGCTTACCGTGTTACTGATCGACGGAGTTTGTTATTTTGTCGTTTTCAAAGTCTGTTTTTTGTAATCCTTGGAGCTGTTGGTCTTGTTGTGATTAGTTTTTTATTGATTCTGGCGCCTTTGTTGATCAAAATTATGCAAAATCATTCTTTTTTTATGACTGAATATATTGCTGTTATTCGTGTATGGCGTTATACAGTTGCAATCGTTATTTTGTTTATCAGTCTTTTGATTGTTCATAAATGGCTTCCAGCAGGGCGGCGGAAAATTATAGATATTTTACCAGGAATAGTGGTGACAATGTTTATATGGTTTATGGCTTCTATCGCTTTTGCGCAATATTTAACGATGTTTGATTATATTTCTACCTATGCAGGGTTGGCATCTATTATGGTTGCTATTATTTTTCTGTACATATTGAGTGCAATTTTTATTTTGGGAGGAGAAATAAACGCGGCGATAATGTTTTATCGCAAGGATTTGCAACATTCAGATAAATGAAAGAGCTTATTATTGCTTGAAAGCCAAGGTATGATTATCCCAATAAAGCCTGCTATCACTTTGTTGATTGATGCAGATGCTTGTCCTGTAAAAGATGAAGTTTATCGTGTGATGAATCGTTATCAGCTTAAGACATTTGTTGTGGCAAATCGTTCTTTGTCCCTTCCAGATGAAGCACTCATTGAAAGAGTGGTCGTTGCTGGTGAATTCAATGGTGCTGATGATTGGATCGTAGAACATGTGCATGAGGCAAGTATCGTTATTACCAGTGATATTCCTTTAGCAGCGCGGGTTGTGCAAGCTGGGGGTTTTTGTCTTTCGCCAACGGGGCGTATTTTTGATGTAAATTCAATTGGTCAGGCTTTGGCGATGCGCAATTTGATGGAAGATTTGCGTGGACAGGGCAGTATAATAGGTGGTCCCCGTCCTTTTTCTCGTAAAGACCGTTCTGCTTTTTTGTCAGCACTGGATCTTGTTATACAACGTTTAAAAAGACGCGGTTATTAAAGTTATAGGGCTTCTTTAATGACTGCTTTTATAAGTGCTTTGGCATCGTCATTGGCCCATGGAGCTGCACCATTGAAGGAAGCAATGAGATATCCCTCTTTATCAATGAGCAATGTAATGGGGAGTCCTAAAGCGAGCCCCTGTTTTCTAACATTGTTGAAAATATCCATTGTTTCATCGCGATAGTAAAGCAAATTATCTGAATGAATATTCTGTAAAAATTGCTGAATTTTTTCAGGAGAAGCAGTTTTATCGATATTTATAGCTATGACATCAAAGTTTTCTCCACCTAATTCACGTTTTAATTGCGCAAGTTCAGGCATTTCTGTGCGGCAAGGTGCACACCAAATAGCCCATAGATTGACCAGCATTGGTTTTCCGATAAATTCGCTGAGTGTGTGCTCTTTTCCTAGAATATCCTTGAAAGAGAGTTTATTCATATCTGAGGGCGTATCAGCAAATCGTATGTGGCTAAAAAAGCCTTTTGCTGCTTTTCGTATCGCCATCATTTTTTCTGCTCGTGCTTTATCAGTATTTATTTCTTGTGCTTGTGCTGCTGAAATGAAATTGAAAAGAAAAAACTCTCTTTTGGTATCGTAGTTTATGGTTGCGTATAAACTCAATGCAATGATAAAGAATGCAAGGGAAAGTTGCCTTTTTTTATTGTTTTTTTTGCTGATGAAAATTTGAAAAATCATAATTTTGTCCTTTGGATGGGTGTTTTCAGAATATGACAGATGAGAAGTTAAAGAACCAAATGTGGGGTGGTCGGTTTGCGGCAGGCCCTGCTGCAATTATGGAAGAAATTAATGCTTCTATTGATTTTGATCAAAAACTTTATCGACAAGATATTGAAGGTTCTCTTTCTCATGCAGCTATGTTAGCGCAAACGAAAATCATTTCACAATCAGATTATGAAAAAATTGTTCATGGTTTGAAACTTATTCGCCAAGAAATTGAAGACGGTAAATTTGTTTTTTCACGAAAGCTTGAAGATATTCATATGAATATTGAAGCGCGGCTGAGCGAATTGATAGGTCCTGTAGCTGGGCGTTTGCATACGGCGCGTTCACGCAATGATCAAGTTGCTGTTGATTTTCGCTTGTGGGTACGTGAAGCAACGCAAAAGATAGCACAAGCTTTAAAAGGATTGATAGAGCAATTACTTATTCGCGCAGAACAACATGTTGATACCTTTATGCCAGGCTTTACGCATTTACAATTGGCTCAACCCGTAACATTGAGTCATTATATGATGGCTTATGTTGAAATGTTTGGTCGAGATTTATCGCGGATGCGTGATGCTCTTGAGCGAATGAATGAATCGCCTTTAGGGGCGGCTGCTTTAGCGGGGACAGGCTTTCCAATTGACCGTTTTATGACAGCAAAAGCGCTAGGCTTTCGCGAACCTACACGCAATTCAATTGATAGTGTTTCAGATCGTGACTTTGCATTGGAATTTTTAAGCGCTGGCGCTCTTTGTGCAACACATCTTTCACGTTTAGCAGAAGAAATAATTCTTTGGTCAAGTGAACAGTTTTGTTTTATTCATTTATCAGATGCTTTTTCAACAGGGTCTTCCATTATGCCACAAAAGAGAAATCCTGATGCGGCAGAGTTAGTACGAGCGAAAGCAGGTCGATTGAATGGTGCACTTATGGGATTGTTAACGGTGATGAAAGGATTACCGCTTGCTTATTCAAAGGATATGCAAGAAGATAAGGAATATGTGTTTGATGGGGCTTTGAGTTTGGAATTATCACTAGCAGCAATGACAGGGATGATTGCTGATTTGAAAGTGAATAAAAAAGCCATGAAACAAGCAGCGGATTTAGGGTATGCAACAGCTACAGATTTTGCGGATTGGCTTGTACGCAATTTAGGGATTCCTTTTCGCGAAGCACATCACATCACAGGGTGTGCTGTGGCATTGGCAGAAAAAAACAGTGTCGCCTTCATGATTTATCATTAGATGAACTTCAAGCAATTTGTCCTGATATCAATGCGACACTTTTTGATGTTTTGACCGTTGAAAAATCTGTTGAAAGTCGTAAAAGCTTTGGGGGAACAGCGCCTTCAGAGGTTCTTCGGCAAATTGCGTATTGGAAAAAGCGTCTCGTGAGCGCTTGAGTGATTGTATTTTAAAGGTAACAAAGAGATCGAGATGAGGAAAGAGGACAGATGAAAATTATATTAAAGGGGTTGATAATTGTCCTTTTTGGGGGCTTGGGTATCGTTGGGTGTGGGCGTAAAGGGTCATTAGAGTTACCTCCTTCAACAGGAGTGAATTCTTCACAAGGAACTTTTGTTTCTCAAGGTAAAACAGATAAACCTTTTATTCTTGATCGGTTAATACAATAGGAATTTTTATGCGTTTTTTTCTTATCATCAGGGTGTGCTTCACGCTGAAGGTCTTTCTCTTTTGGAACTTGCGCGAGAAGTTGAAACACCTTTTTATTGTTATTCAGCTAGCGCAATCGTTGCACATTTTAAAGATTATCAGAATGCATTTCATGATATGCCGAGTTTAATTGCTTATGCGGTTAAAGCGAATTCCAATCAAGCAGTTTTACAACTTTTAGCTAACAATGGAGCGGGAGCTGATGTGGTCTCAGAAGGGGAATTACGGCGTGCACTTGCTGTTGGTATTCCTGCGCAGAATATTGTTTATTCTGGTGTTGGTAAAACAGTGAGAGAAATAGATTTTGCTCTTGCACAAGATATTTATTGTTTTAACGTTGAATCAGAGCCAGAACTTGAACAATTATCGGCGCGGGCTGCTGCGCTTTCAAAAACGGCTCGTATTTCTTTACGCATTAATCCTGATGTGGATGCTAAGACTCACAAGAAAATTACAACAGGTAAGTCTGAGAATAAATTTGGTATTCCACTGTCTTTGGCGGGTGATGTATATAAAAAAGCAGCTCAATTGCCTGGTCTTCATGTGTGTGGTGTTGATCTCCATATTGGCAGTCAAATTTGTGATTTAAAACCGTTTGAAGATGCATTTGTTATTGTTGCAGATTTTGTGCGTCAATTATGGAATAATGGTTATGCGATAACCCATATCGATATTGGGGGCGGGCTTGGTATTCCTTATGGTTATGAGAAGCATCCAGTACCTTCTCCTTTTGAGTATGCAGCACTGGTAAAGAAACATATTGCGCCTTTAGGGATCAATATTATCCTAGAACCTGGGCGTAGTATTGTTGGTGAAGCCGGTGTGTTGGTGACATCGGTTGTGTATTTAAAAAAGGCGGAAGGACGAAATTTTGTTATTGTTGATGCGGCGATGAATGATTTCATGCGTCCAACGCTTTATGATGCGTGGCAAAATGTAATGCCAGTGAAAAAAACACCAGTAGATGCCCCTCTGATTAATGCTGATATTGTTGGTCCTATTTGTGAAACTGGTGATTATTTAGGCTTGGAACGTTCTTTACCAGTGTTGAAAGCGGGTGATGTTTTGATGTTAACAGGAGCAGGGGCTTATGGCGCAGTGATGGCAAGCACTTATAATAGTCGACTTTTGGTGCCGGAAGTTTTGGTTCAGGATACACGTTATGCAGTCATTCGTCCACGCCTTGATTATGCACAATTGATAGGCTGTGATCATATTCCAGATTGGATTGAGCCCAAATTAGATTGAGCATTATTAAATATTTTGGGTCTTATTTTTACTAAACTTTGATGAAACAATTTATTTTCTAGAAATTGTTTTGTATGGGGTTTATGATCTTAATGCACCACGATAAAAGGGGATAAATGCTTGTTTATGAAAAATAAAAACATCAAAGGTTTTGCAATGAAGCTTTTGTGTGTGCGCATTTTGATGTGGGGGATCCTTTCATTTGAACGGATGTGGGTACGGTTGTTGCCATTTTTCCTCGTTCTTAGTCTCTTTTGTTCGTTTAGCTGGTTGGGACTTTTTGGTATTTTGGGCTATTGGTCACATTTGCTCTTACTTGGGGTTATACTTATTTGTGCTGGGGCGAGTTTATTTTTTCTTATTCGTTTTCGGTTTCCCACAATGCGGGAAGTAAATTGCCGCCTTGAACGCGTCAATGATCTTAGACACCAGCCTTTGAATATTCAGACAGATCGTTTATGTTCTGAAAATGATGAAGATTTTAGTGCTGTTATTTGGCGTGAACATCAACGCCGAATGGCAAAGCAATCATACTATTTAAAAACTGGATTTATCTCTCTTAATAGTGCGGATTATGATCCTTTGGCTTTGAGGGCTTTGTGTGCTCTTCTTTTTGTGTGCGCTTTTAGTTTTTCTTTTGGTTCACAAGGGGGGCGTTTGGCTGATGCCTTTGATTTTCGTCCTGTCGTTGATGAAAAACTCATACGGATTGATGCTTGGGTAACACCACCTGCTTATACCGGTGTGGCACCGATTTATTTGACAAAAGATGAGAAAACACAACTAGAAATCCCTGAAGGGAGTAATGTTGTTGTGCGTGTTGTCAATGGGGCTGGCATTACAGTAAAAGCAAAGTCTGTAGAAGATGGGAGGGAAGTTTCGTTTTCAGAGAAAACGGAACAAACAGCTTTGAATGATCCAATTGTTCATTTTGAAACACATTTAAAGCATCCAATAAATTTATTTGTATCATCACGTCGTAAAAAACAGCAATGGCATTTGCAGATAATTAAGGACAGGCTTCCAACAATTCATTGGTTGGAAAAACCAGGGAGGATTTTAACGGGATCATTGGAGTTACGATATGTGGTGGATGATGATTATGGTGTGACAAAGGCTTTTGTTGAAATAGAGCCTTTTCTTCCTCAGAATAAAAGTGCTTCTTCTCTTTATAATGCTCCGGAAATAGAACTTCTTCTTCCGCGTGGTGGAAAGGGGAAAATGCGAATGGTGCAGGATATATCAGCGCATCCATGGGCAGGTTCGCAAGTCAAAATTACTTTGGTGGCAGAAGATGGTGCGGGGCAGAAAGGGCGTAGCAAAACTTTTGTTATGATATTACCACAGCGTGTTTTTTCGAATCCTGTTGCACGCGCAGTGGTTGAATTGCGTCGTCTATTAGCTCTTGATGCTTCTGTGAAAGAGCGTGTATTGGATATGCTTTCTGCTTTGCTTGTGCGTCCAGAAAAGGGGTTGCAAAATGCATCGCATTTTATTGTTCTACAAAGTGCGTGGACAAGACTTTCTTTAGCACAAACAGACGAGCATTTGCGCGATGTGGTGGATTATTTATGGCAAATTGCTTTGGGTATTGAAGATAATCAGCTTGAATCCGTGCAAAAAAAGTTAAAACAAGCACAAGCTGCTTTACGTGATGCATTGCGTTACGGTGCTTCAGCGGCAGAAATTGAACGGCTTATGGCAGATTTACGTCAAGCTATGGATGAGTATATTCGTGCTTTGGCTGAAAAAGCACCGGATAGTCAAGTTTCTAAAAATTCTAAAAGCTCAAAAAGTCCTAATCTTTCTGAATCTACATTACAAGAAAAGCTAAATTTAATTGAGGAAATGGCTAAAACGGGCTCTTCTTTAGCAGCTGAACAACTCTTGGCGGAAGTTGAACAGACGCTTGATCATTTGCATGTGCAAAAAGGCAATCAAAATGAGGGAGAAAAAAGCCAATCTGCACAAATGAAAGAAAAGATGGACCAGCTTGGAGATTTAATGCGTCGTCAGCAAGAAATTCTCAATGAAACACATCAGTTAGAGATGGAACAAAAACGCGGAGAAAATGTACCGGAAACACAAAAAAAATCTTTAAAAAAACGTCCAGCTGAATTGCAATCTGAATTATCAACATTAGAAAAAGAATTATCAGAACAAGGACTTGAAACAGGGGGGGCGTTGAAAAGGGCAGAAGAAAAAATGAATTCTGCGGAAAATGCTCTTGATAATGGAAATCATCAGGTATCTATACAAAATCAGTCTGATGCTTTGGAATCTTTGAGGCAAGGTGCACAAAATGTTTTGAAAAAAATGCGCGAAACACTTAAAGAAACGGGAGATGATCAAAATGCTGATTTTGGTCCTAAAGATCCGTTAGGACGTCCACTTTCTTCAACAACAGATGAAGAACAAGAAGGCGAGGCACTACCACAAGAAAGTGATCAAATGCGTACGCGGCAGATTTTGGATGAAATTCGCAAACGTCTTGGTAAAGAGCATCTTTCAGAAGAAGAAAAAAACTATCTTGAAAGATTGCTTCATTTTAATTAACCAGTGTTGGCTTTTTTCTTAATTGATGTCAAAAACAGTATATGAAGAACCTCTATGGGGTTTATCTCCAAAAAAATGATTAAAGTGCTTGTAAGGCAATAATCATCCTATTGTACTGATTTTTTAATCATTTAAGTTTAAAATATGCAATATTGAAATGTTCGCTATTGCGGAAAAAAAGCAGAAGTCCATATAGGTTTGGTATATGAAAATCTGTAATGTTTGAAATTTGTTTCTACATGGTATGTTGAGTTGGATATCGTTACGCTGAAAGATTTTTATGCTTCTGCACTTGGACTGCGTGTGCAAAAAACGCTGTGTGACCAATTGAATTTATGGTGGCCTGATCTTACGGATAAACGGATTATGGGATTGGGTTATGCACTTCCTTATCTTTCTACATTGCGTGAACGTGCCCAACAATGTTTTGCTTTTATGCCAGCTTCTCAGGGTGTTTCGCCTTGGCCTTGTTCTGAGCAAGTTGCTACAGCGCTTGTTTTTGAAGAAGATTTGCCGCTTCCGGATGCGTCAGTTGACTGTATTTTATTGGTACATGCATTAGAATATACAGAAAATTCATTTGAAACGTTGAATGAAATATGGCGTGTTTTAGCACCCAATGGCCACTTGATCGTTATTGTACCTAATCGCTCTGGCTTTTGGGCGCGCAATATTACTACGCCCTTTGGTTATGGCGAACCCTATAGTCGGCAACAAATTACTCGTTTGTTCGAAAAAACAAATTTTGTTTCTGGACCAATACAAGAAATTGTACACTATATGCCCTCTACGGGGTATTTTTCGCGGTTGCTCTCATTTTTTTACGAGCCATTTGCTCGCTATCTTTTGCCTTATTTTGGTGGACTCTTAATGTGTCAGGCACAAAAACGTGTTTATCAGGGTTTGCTCGTACAGCGTCGTCAGTCGCGACGTATTTTTATTCCTGCTTTATCACCACAGACAAGAAATATTTTAATTTATAAAGATAATTAATCATTTTGTCATTGTCATAAGAATCGCAAATATAGAGGCATTCTCTTATTTCAATTTTTTGCATTTACAATTAAAAAATATTCTTTTGTACATTAATATGTGGAATTGGTATGTGAATAAAAATCTCAAGTATCTATATACCGAACCATATTTCATGAATAGTGGAAACATTTTAAAAGAAAAAAATGCTGGTATCTTCGTAAACGTAAAAATAGCAGAGTCCAAGAGATCTTACATAATATGGTTTATGGTGGTTAAAAACTGTACAAGGAAGGATTACAATGCTTCTTATAAACCATCTCAAGTATCAAGGGCTCCTCTGCAACATAGAGATCTAACATAAGTGTGTGATGGTGCTGGCTTGTTCTTTTATAAGCGTAAAGATGGTGATGCCCAGTGGCTTTATCGTTAGGATAAACATTTAGCGTTATATCATGAATTATATAACCTCTTAAGAGGAGATAAAGTCATAAAGAATGGAGGAAAACTATAAAGATAAAAAACATCTCTCAAGTTAGGTTAGTGAATGTGAGATAAAGCAGTGCGTGGAGCGGTTTTTCTGAAAAAAATAATCATAAATAGCACTCATCTAAAGATGATAGTTATGATCAAGAATGTTGCTAAAAGATATCACGATTATTTATATGCGAAACATATTAAAAACTTTAGAAAGAACAAAAGCATGTGAAACAGAAGTTACAAAGTATATCGTGAGGGTTGAAAGCATTTTTGTTTTTGGTTCTCATGTTGGAATATTTCGTTTTTTATTCATAATGTTATATATTTTGTCATAAGAGTAAGTTCTATGTAATAGCATTCGAATTATATGCGAAGGTTTTTTCATCTCGTTTCTGTTTTCATTTAGAATATTAAAATTATTTTTGAAACAGAAAATCTCGAATTAAAGATTTAAACGGTAACCATTTTGATCTGTTATGAGAATTTGCGCATTGGAGGGATCGTTTTCGATTTTTTGTCGCAAACGATAGATATGGGTTTCTAAAGTATGGGTGATAATATTTTCATTATATCCCCAAACTTGTTCTAACAATGTTTCACGGCTGACAATTTTATCATTGGCATGATAGAGACATTTAAGGATCGCTGCTTCTTTTTCTGTGAGACAGATTTTATTGTTGCATTGATCAAGAAGAAGTTTTTGTCTTAGTTTAAAAGTATAGGGACCAATATGAAAGGTTGCGTCTTCATTTTGTTCATATTGGCGCAACTGTGCTCGAATTCTCGCTAATAACACCGCAAAGCGAAAGGGTTTTGTTACATAATCATTGGCGCCTGTTTCAAGATCTAAAATATTATCACAGTCTGTATCATAATTTATTATCATGATAATGGGGGCACGAAATCCTTGGGTGCGTAATTGTTTAACGGCTTTGTAGCCATCAAGATCAGGAAGTTGAAATCCCAAAATAGTGAGATCAATATTTTCTTCTTGGATTATTCTCATTCCCGCTTCTGCTGTTTTTGCTTGGAAAATTTTAAACTCTTGATGCATTTGCAATTGTTCTACTAAAATAGGGCGTAGATCATCGTCTTCAACGATTAAAAGAGTATAGTGGTTCATGTTTTTCCTTATAGGCATGTTGATGCACTGATTGATATAGTTTCATGAAAAATAAGATTTCATGCAAGAAAAATTAAAAGAGGAAAATTAAAAAAGAGCGCTTCTAAAAAATAAACTTTTATAATTTCTAATGGTTGCTTGCTGAAAAGACGGTATTCCGTCTGCAGGGTATTTTACGTATTGGTTGGAAGCGTTTTTTTATGTTCTAGAACGTGTTTTAGCTATTGAGTGTCATCATCTTTACGCTTTATGGAGAAACAAGGTGTGGCACTATCATTCACTTTGCCAGCTCGTGGGTGTTGCGGACAGTCCTTGGCACTTGAGACGATTCATAGGAGGAATTTTTAGTCCTTTCTTTCACGGTTTTTTCCATATGGGACTTTCTCCGTTTAGAATGTGCAAGCAAATAGCCTTTGATTGATTCAATATAAACAGGTTGGGAATGAGAGAATCCTGCGGTATGAGGCGCACTCGTCCAACATGCAAAACAATGAACACGCAATATGATGCGTTTTTTAAGCGTGAAGAGAATTGTGCAACACCTAGCACATATGCACTGTTTAGGAGAATTTCACGATCATTTTTATTGTTTTTTATCCACGTTCAGTTTTGTTTTTTTGTTGCATTTGTGTGTGAAGGGGCTGTGTGTTATGTTCGTGGTGTTGCTTATTATAATTGTTGAGCAAGCTTTGCCTTTAGCAATGCCGAAAAGATGCATCATAAAGAGGTTTTTTGTGTAATTTGGAAGGAGACTGTATTGAGAAAGAGTGCAGGATAAAAAATGACAAAAAAAAATATCATATTTATGCATTTAGCATGAGAATACCTCAACAGAAGGAGGTGTTGTGCTTATTCTTCTGCGCTATGAAGCATCTTTTTATATGAGTTAATGAATAAAAATTATTGTTTTAAGATAAAAGCATTTCCCTCTTAAGGTTGCCCATCAAACAGACTTCTTTCCATTCATCTTCTGTCACGGGTTGCACTGATAAGCGGCTGGCTTTGACCAGCACCATATTTGCTAGTTTGGGATTAGCTTTAATTTGTTTTAATGAAACAGGTGTTGGCATGTCACAAAGTGCACGGATGTCCACACATTCCCAGCGTGGATCAGAGCTTGTAGAATCAGGGTGTGCTTCAGCACATATTTCTACAATTCCTACAATTTCTAAACCTTTATTTGAATGATAAAAAAAACCTTTATCACCATATTTCATAGTGCGCATATTATTACGAGCTTGATAATTGCGTACACCATCCCATTGTTCGCCATCAGCTCCTTTTTTCTTTTGCATCTCCCATGACCATTTATGGGGTTCAGATTTAAAAAGCCAATAAGCCATGAGTTCTCCTTTTTCATAGACTGTTATGTATTTATCATACGGATTTTTATAAGTATTTTCGTAATATCCTTAACGATAATTTTAAAAATGGGGTAAAGAATTTCTTATTTCAAAATAACTTGTATATAGAAAAATGCGCTCCATTGATATTTTATGTTGTATAAAGGTATTTTGCTTATCTTGTAGCAGAAAAATATATCAGTGTATCGAAGTAATAGACTTAAAATTGCTCAGCCATGTGGAAGCTTAATCATCTTTTCAGCTGCTGTTTGAAATGTAGTTACTATAGGATCATTGGAGCATTGCGTTGGAGAGAATTTAGCAAGAAAATTGGTTCTAAAAAGCTTTAAAATTACAATGACAATGAAACGAATAAATGATCAAAGATGATGAGGTCAACGAATGGCATTCATATCTATGCTTTGTGGGATAGAGTGCGTCTTATTATGCTGTAAAATACCGTCATTTGAAGTGTAATGATATAAGGCAGTTTTTTGAAACATGAAGTTTTTAAGAATGTGTGGTGAATATTTAGGTTTACGTATCGATCTTTGGGTTAAGTGAATTGTGTGAGTGGGAAGCAGGTGGAATCTGCTCGATAGAGAATTCGGACTATCTATAGACCGGATTGAGTAGAAATCTTCGTTCTTTAAGATGTGTGTAGGACGTCAATTTTATTATGCTTTTGTTCCACGGCGACCCATCCCAATCAAGGGGGGGGCTTTTTCATCTAATGGCCAGCGTGAGCGAGGGGCAATATCAAGAGGGCTTGTTTCTCCTCGTGCAAGCTTTTGTGCACCGGCAAAAGCAATCATTGCAGCATTATCGGTACACAAGGAAAGAGGAGGGGCTATAAATTCAAAGCCATGTTGATGGGCAAGTTCTTGTAATGTAGAGCGAATGGCTTGGTTTGCGGCAACACCGCCTGCGACAACCAAAGCAGGAGAACGCTTTTCTTGATCATGAGAGAGAGGATATTGGTGGGCAAAGTGTTGTAGAGCGAGGTGAACGCGATCACGTACTGTATCGGTTACGGCGGCTTGAAAACTTGCGGCAATGTCAGCAATATCATTTTCTGTAAGAGGAGCTATGGCTGTTGCGGCTTGTCGAACAGCAGTTTTGAGTCCTGAAAAAGAAAAATCTAATCGTTTTTCACCTTTTAAAGGACGTGGAAGAGGGATGCGATTTTTATCACCAAATAAAGCTGCTTTTTCAAGTGCTGGTCCACCAGGATAAGGAAGACCTAAAAGTTTTGCTGTTTTATCAAAGGCTTCTCCTAATGCATCATCAATAGTGGTTCCTAAACGTTGGTAGTTGCCTACTCCATGAACAATGATTGTTTGTGTATGACCCCCTGAAACTAAAAGTAATAAATAAGGAAAGCTGACGTTGTGCGTTAACACAGCTGTTAAAGCATGTCCCTCTAAGTGATTTACCGCAATAAATGGTTTGCCAGTGGCAAGAGAGAGTGCTTTTGCGCTCATAACGCCTACCAATAATCCTCCTATCAAACCAGGTCCACTGGTGGCTGCAATGCCATCAATATCTTTTAATTTTGTGTTTGCTTCTGTTAGTGCTTGCAGAATTAAATGATCAAGAACTTCAACATGGGCACGAGCAGCAATTTCAGGAACAACACCGCCGTAAGGTGCATGGTGATCAATTTGACTCCAAACAACATTGGAAAGAATTTGGCTGTTTGATTCATTGTTATATTCAATGACAGCTGCTGCCGTTTCATCACAACTTGTTTCTATTCCCAGCAGACGCATTTTAAACAAAACCTTATATTGAAGCTTCTTTCCTGCGTGCGTACCATGAACAGAAAAAGATGCAAAGTATTTCTCTTAGAATTGTTTTTTCTATGAAAAATATGTGTTTTGGCATTTTCTTTGAATTTTATGATATCGTTGATTAAAAAATAAAGCTGTATTTTCGAGTATAAAATGCAAATGTTTTTTAAAAACTTGTCTATTAAAGGCGATAATTGTAAATATTATTGAGAAAAGCTGCGTTTTTAAAACTTTTTTCATTTTATTATTTTATCATTAAAAAAAGTGTGCACGAAAAGTGACAGAGATGGTCGATTCTTCAAAACCAAAAGTTAAACCACATTATGCTGGTACGCGCCGTAAGAAACCAGTTATTGAACATGAAGCTGTTCCCCATGATTCAGAGGAAAAAATCCATAATTCTGTAGAATCTCAAGCGCGAGAAGAACAGAATATGCAAAGTCAGGATAAAAGTATCTCTAGTACAACTTGGCTTTTCTTGTCCCTTTCTGGGATTTTGGGGGGATTCATTGCTTTGGGAATTTTTATGGGGCTTCAATGGGCTGGTTTTTTTCCTTCTCCTTTTGTGGAAAATTCTGCTGGAGGAGAAAAAGCTTTGCAGATTGCTGAAGCCGCAAAAAGTCAAGGTGAAGACACAAAGGAACAATTGAGGCGGGTCTTTCAAGAAATTGATACGTTAAAAACAGAGTTTTCTTCTTTTTCATCACAACAGTTTAAAACAACGAAAAATGATGAACTATCGAAAGAAGAAAGCAAAAAAGCTTTTGCGATTTTAGAGGAAAAAGTAAAAGCTCTTGAAGAAATTGTACAAACTTTTGTTAGAAAGTCGAAAGAGATAGAGACGGCTTTGTCTGTTGGGCAGAGCAATGCAAATGATCTTGCTGCGTTAAAACAACAGTTAGAAGCACTACAGGAAGAAACTGCTGTTAAAAATAGTGAGAAAAAAGAAATAGATACCGCGCTCTTTACTGCAATTAGTTCATTAAAAAATGCTGTAGAGCGTGGTGGATCTTATAATAATGAATTAAAGCTGTTGCGGCAATTATCGCCTTCGATTAATGGACTTGATGTGTTGCAAAAAACAGCTACTGTGGGTCTTCCAAGTTCAGCACAACTTTCAGTTGATTTTGCTCATGTTGCTGATGCAATTGTTGGTACGCAAAATCTTGTTGCGTCAGATGCTGGTTTTTTTGACCGAATTTTAGCGTGGATAAAAGGGCTCATTGTTTCGCGACCGATTGGAAATGTTGAAGGGACAACGCTGGGGGCTATTGCGGCACGCATGGAAGTTGCCATTCAAGCTGGTGATTACGAAAAGGCTTTGAGCGAATGGCAATCATTGCCCCAAAGTGCAAAAGATGTTTCAATGGATTTTGTTAAGCAGCTTGAAAGACATATTGCTATTCAACAGTTGTTGCAGCAATTGTTATTGTCTGTGCAACAAGGATCTTTTAAAGCAACAAAGATGTAAATAGGCCCAAGATGATACGTGTTTTTATTTATATTTTTGTTGTTTGTATCCTCGGTTTAGCTTTCACGTGGGTTGCTAATCACAATGGTATTTTTGTTCTCACATTTTTGCATTTCAGATTTTCTGCTTCATTTCTTACAGTGTTAAGTGTGCTTATTTTATTTTTTGTAACGCTGGTGCTTTTATGGTGGTTATTGTCTTTCTTTTTTTCCATACCGAATGCTCTTTCCAATTATTTTTATAAACGCCATCAAAAGCGTGGTTACGAAGCTCTTTCAAAGGGGATTCTTGCAACTTTTGCTGGTGATAGTATGGTTGCGCAAAAAATGGAAGCACGTGTTGCTAAATATCTTGCAGGGAAACAAGAGCCATTGGTAAAACTCTTACAAGCGCAAACCTTGTCTTTACAAAATGACTCTGTTCGCGCCATCGGTCTTTATGAAGAGATGAGAAAGGAAGATCCGACAAAACTGGTTGGACTTTATGGTTTGTTTCGTGAAGCAATGAAGAGTAAAGCTTATGAGGCAGCGCAACAATATGCTGAAGAGGCACTGACTTTATCGCCAGCACTTTTATGGGCGCATCAGGCGGTGCTTGATCGGTTAAGTACTGAGGGTAAATGGGATAAGGCACTTACTATTTTTGAAAGAACGCAAAAAGCTCTCCCGCGTTCTATTCGCGCGATTCCAGAGCGGCAGCATATACAGGTTTTACTACTAAGTGGGCAGGCACTTTCTTTGTTTGATACACATCCTGTACAAGCACGTGAAGCTATTTTGAAAGCCCATAAATTGGCGCCTGATTTTGTTCCAATAATAGTTATTGCTGCTGATATTCTTTATAAATTAAACGAAACGCGTAAAGCGGATAAAATGATTATAGCGGCTTGGCAAAAGGAGCCTCATCCTGACTTGGGAGCGCTTTATCTTGAAAGAGAAGAAGGAGCCATTGGGCGATTGAAAAGGGCTAAGACACTTGCTTCTTATAATAAAGATGCATTTGAGTCGGCTTTCCTTATTGCTAAAGCAGCTTTGGATGCTGGTGAAACAGCATTAGCAAGAGAGAAGGCACAAAAAGCATTACAATGTCATCCACGGGAAAGTGTTTATTTATTGTTGGCAGATATTGAAGAGGCACAGGGAAACAATCAAGGTGCTGTGCGTCAATGGCTTTCTTTAGCACTTCGTGCTGAACGTGATCCAGTGTGGATGTGTGATGGGGCCATTTTTTCTTCTTGGTCAGTGGTTTCTCCAATCAGTGGACGTTTGGGCTGTTTTGAATGGAAGGCGCCTCCTTGTATGCCTTCTCTCACATTAGAGGCGGACAATATTGTGTCGAAAAGGCAAGACAAAGAGTATGTTATGGGAAAAAGTGATGATGTTGGAGATAAGAAGCTTGAAAAATTAACACCTATAGATGATTCTCTTTTGCATAATGTGCAGGTGGAGAAACAAGATATAAAAGAAAAAGATGTAAAAATGTTCAGTCAAACTCACTTAAATGTTGATGATCCAGGGGTTAAAACAGAAGAAGAAACATCTTTATCGAGGAAAAAATTTCGTTTATTTTAAATTGCACCAATGTGATAATACGAATGTTTTCTCAGAAGAAACAATTGACCTAGAAGAAAAAATATCGTTAGTCTTGTCCAATAAAATTATTCTCTTATGCTTTAAAAATAAAGTTTTGCTTGGTAGCAGAGGTGATTGGTTAAAAAATGTTTTTAAATCAGAGATGTCTTGATAAAAAACAAAAAAATAACAAACCAAGGATTGCTGTCGTTATTCATCGGCGCTCTACCTATACTGGTCGGTTGGGAAAATTTTTACAACAAAATGGTTTTGTTCTTGATATTTATCGTCCTATTTTTGGACAAAAACTCCCTGATACATTAGAGCATTATGCCGGCGTTGTTATTTTAGGGGGACCGATGAGTGTGAATGACAGCGAAGCCTATATTGGTGAGGAAATTGATTGGATTTCGTTATCACTAAAGGAAAATAAGCCTTTTTTGGGTATTTGTCTTGGAGCACAAATGTTAGCGCGAAATCTAGGGGGGCGCGTTGGTACAAGAAGTGATGGGACTGTTGAAGTCGGCTGGTATCCACTAGAAGCAACCCCACAAGGGAAGGAATTGATGAATTGGCCAGAGATGGTCTACCATTTCCATGATGAAGGTATTTATGATTTACCGAAAGAGGCAATGCTTTTGGCAACAGGGAATACATATCCTACACAAGCTTTTCGTTATGGAAACAATGCATGGGGCTTGCAGTTCCATGCTGAATTTACACGCGCTATGATGCGGCGTTTGGTCGTGCGTTCGGCACATAAATTGACTGAAAAAGGTGCTCAACCTGCTTGTGCACATTTGAAAGGTCGTTTAATCTATGATCGAGCTTTGAGCCAATGGTTTGAAAGCGCATTACACCAGATTTTTTGTACACCGCCCGTACTTGTGTGATTGTTGACAAAGCATTGATTTATATAGGTAATTCACGGTTTTGTATATTGAATGAGAACTCCGAATATAGTAAGGTTTTCTCATTCCAAACCTGTATATGTTGATTCAATAAAAACTTCTTGCTTGCATGTCACAAGTAGGGCTGGCGTGTGGGCAAAAACTGTATAAGAAAAGACTAAAAATGCTTCTTATGAACTGTTTTAAGTGTCAAGGGTTGTCGCAACATTTGGAGGCTAGCCAAATATAATGATGGTGCTGGCTTGGCTCCTCCATAAGCGTAAAGATGGGGGAGCTCAATGGCTTTATCGTTAAGAGACACTATTCATTATCATTTTTGTTGTGCTGTAAAACAGTATGGTTTAAGGCAGAGGTAGAAAATCTATGTAAAACTTTACACATGAGGTGTTTTTTGTTAAAGGGTGTAACGGGTTTTTTTAAGAAAATCTTGTTTATTAAGCTTATGAGATACTGTACTTTAGAATGATGTATAGGGACTTCTTGAAGTGATCAGTAGATAAAATCCGATCGATTAAGAAGTTGGATTGTGTATAAACTGAATGTGGTTGGGAATCTTTATCCTTTTTAGGGTGGGGAGGAAGTTAAGAGATAAAGAAAGTTTGAATATTGTCTAAATCCTTTCAAATACCATCATCACAAAAAAGTTTTTCTTTGAGTTATTTAATTTGTGGGCTCTTTTGTTTTGCTCTGATATTTATTTATAGCGCACTCTGGTTGTTTTTTCACGTAAAATAGAAGACTATGTTTCTGATATATTCACAAAAGTATCTTCCCATAATATGGCGGCGGTATGTGAGAATGTGCACAAGGATGGTTATCCTTTACGTGTCGGTGTTGTTTGTGACAAGTTTCAATTTTCTTGGCCTTTACATGGGGTTTCTTTATCGACGGGGCGTTTGACAGCTGGTGCACCAATTTACGCACCTCATTTGGTCGAGTTTAATGTTCATTCTCCTGCATTAATTGTTTTTTCCGGAAAAACTCCCATAGTATCGCATTGGCGCAATTTGGTGATTGAAACAGAGCCTTATTGGAAAACGGGTAAAACATTGAAGTTTATAGCTGAAGGGCTTGAGATTTCATCTTTTTCCTCTTCCCCTGAAGATCAAAAGCTTCAAGAAGCATTAAGAGCACCAACGACAGATAAAAAAACGACACATTTGCAAAATACGCATGACGTGATTATTCAGCCGTTAGAGCCACAAGACATGCCTCAAAAAATAACGGCAGAATTTTTTCGACTTGATCTTAAACATGAAAAGAATGATTTATCGGGACATATAACTTTTGACGGTTTTGATGCTTCTCCCTTTTTAAAATCTTCTTTTGTTGATATTCCTAAAATTGATGGCAATTTGAAATGGATTTTAAATGATGCCTCTCTTCTGTTTGAACATGAAGAAAAAAATTGGCAACAGCGACTGTATGGAAAAAGTGGACTTTTAAAGCAAGGTGAATTGACTTTTCATACAGGTGGTGCAGTGCGTATTAGTGGACCTTTTTCTTTTGATGATGAAGGATATTTGACAGCAAAATTTGAACTTGTCCTTATTCAGTCCATGAAGCTTCTTAACACTCTGCAGCGCTTATTTCCCGCGCAAGCCAATAATCTTCAAGCGTTATTTTTTATTTTGGGTGCTTTGCCTAAAAATGCGGACGGCGCTCCCGTTCTTTCCTTGCTCATTAACAATGGGTGGGTAAAACTGGGATTTTTAAAACTTGGTCGTCTTGCTCCACTTTAGGTGTTGTACCAAAGCCTTTTTTCATTTTTACTACCAAATTTCAACTTTTTCTGATTTTCACACTTTTTTGCAATTTTAGAGTGTCAAAATCTATTTTAACAAAATGCGTATTTAATGGTAAAAAAATAGCTATAAAAATAAAAAATTATCACCTACTCCTAACTCGTCCAACCTCTTTTCACTTAGTACAAAATCTTATGTCAAACTACATATAGCAACAGTGTTTCTATGGAAAAAGTGGCATTTTAAAGTATGCTGAATTGCCTTTTTATACAGGTGGTGTGGTACTTGTTAGGAACCTTTTTCTTTATATATGGAATGAGCATATTGCATATATCTGTTTGGGTGTAACCTCTTAAAACAAGTAAATAGCCTAGTTGGAGGAAGATATGAAGTTGTAAAGGGGAAAATCAACATCCATCTTTACTGTCATTTTTTATTCGATTTTACGCATTTCAAAAGCAGTTACAGTTATATCTTTTAAATAATGGATTAAGCTTATCCTTTTATTTCTGATATTTTTTAATGAAGCTATATGTCTTCCACGTAAAACAGAATATATTTGTATTGCATATTTACGCATTTGTTAAAAAAATATTTCTCAGTGCTTCCTATTTCACGATGTCGCCTGTGAATGGTATAAGGATAAAGCCATTAAGCACCATCATCTTTTCGGTTACGGAGTAACAAGCTAGGGGAAAACATCATCATATTATATTTGCTTATATTTGCTAATTCTCAATCTTACTGCAGCTTTTGGCACTTGAGGCGGTTTATGAGGGGCATTTTTAGTCCTTTCTTTACTGTTTTTATCTATTCGGCTTTCCCATTTGCAATATGCAAGGGGAAATGGGGTTAATTAATTGAATATAAATAGATTTTAAATGAGACAAATTTAGAATATCGGATTATCATAAAAATGATAAAATTATGATTGTAAATCAATATATTATATTTTTATGATGAAGGATATTTGACAGTAAAATTTGAATTTATTTTTTATTTTGAGTGCTCTGTCTAAAAATGCGGGATAGGGTTTCCGTTCTTCCCTTGTTGATTAGTCATGGATGGATAGAACGGAGCAAAAGCTTAGCTGTTTTGTACTGCTTTTAAGTCTGAAAGTTTATGTTTTTAGGGTGAGAAATCAATCCTGTTGTTTTTTTGAAATTGTTGCAAACAATTCTATTGTGATAAATAGCGAGATTTTTATTTTTGGTGTTATGTCTAAAATGCAAACTTCTGCTCTGTCTTAGTTGGTTTGTTGTGGTGGTGGGATAGAACGGGAGATTGAGGGGGTCGTTTTGTATTTTCTTTAGGTTTGAAAGCCAATATTTTGAAGTTGAGAAATCAATCCTGCTGCAAAAGTAAAACGAGAAATATTGAGATCATTTTCAATAAGGGCGCTAATGCGGTTTGTAATGTTGTGAATATGATCTTCTTCTGTTTTTTTCCAAGTGTCAAAAGGATCTTTTTTCTTTCCATAATTTTTGAGGATTTTCATAACGATTTGCCGAAAGCTTTCAGAAACATTTTCTTTGGCTTGGCTTAAAGCCATACTATCATAATAATCTACTACAGGAATTATACGACTTGCTTCGTTAATGCGGTTTATACGAATGATTTGCGCAAGTGAAAAGTAGATCTCTGCGGTTTTAATAAGATCACTGTTGCTTTGTTTTGCAATCAAAGAAATATCACAGATTGTTGAAGCAGCTTCCAAGAGAGCTAATTGTTTCGCTAATGCTTTTGGTGCTCCCTCTTCGCTGTAGTGTAATGCTTTTTCTTCAATCTTTTGCTTAATATCGTTGCCGTGAGAATGCATAAGCTCTTTTTCAATAACGCTACGGGCTTGTTTTATTGTTTTTACAATTTCTTCTAATGGACGTGAGAGATCTATGTTGTGCAAACCCCAATTGGTTGTTTCAAAGAGCATTGGGGTCATTGTTGCGTAGAATTTATTTTGGACAAGACCGGGTATTTTATTATCAAGCTTATCAATTTGCTCAGACAATTGAGGAATTTCGAAACCATCGCGGATGGCAATGAAAACGCGAATAATATTTTCAGTCTTTTGTTCTGTTGCATCGTGTAGTCTATTAACAAAAGTGGGGCCTCCACGATTTACAATATCGTTGGCAATCAGCGTTGCGATAATATTACGACGCAATTGATGGTTAATAACTTCCTTCTTAAAATTTTCTTGAATTTGGGTTGGAAAATAGTTCAGCAAGGCTGTATTGAAATAGTGATCATCAACAATGGGGCTATTAGCAATTTCTTCTTTTAAGGTCAATTTAGCATAGGCAAAAATAACGGCGAGTTCTGGACGGAGAAGACCTTTGCCTTGGGTTGTTCTTTGTCGTAAAATTTGCTCATCAGGGAGTATTTCAACTCTACGATCTAGAAGCTTTTTTTGTTCTAAATCGTGCATAAAGCGTATTTGATAGGGCAAATCAGTAGTGCTTTGGTTTTCCGCCAAAGAAAGCGCAAGAGGTTGTAGATAATTGTTGCGCAAGACAAGTTGCTCGACTTGAGGCGTCATTTTTTTCAAGAGCTTATTGCGTTCTTCGCGGGTTAACGTTTTGGCACGTAGTGCTGATGCAAGAACAATTTTGAGATTGACCTCAATATCAGAACAATTCACACCAGCAGAATTGTCAATGGCATCCGTGTTGCATCGACCACCATTTAAGACATATTCAATCCGTCCACGTTGTGTAACACCAAGATTAGCTCCTTCACCAATAATTTTTGCACGCACTTGTTCTCCGGTAATGCGTATTGCATCATTTGCTCGATCACCTACTTGGGCATCGTTTTCTGTTGCAGCACGGATATAAGTACCAATGCCACCGAACCATAAAAGATCAACAGGGGCTTTGAGAAGAGCAGAGATAATTTCAAAGGGTGTTCCTGTTTGTTTTTCGAAACCAATGGCTTGTGCTGCTTCAGGTGAGAGAGTAATGGTTTTTTCTTTTCGTGAGAAGATGCCACCGCCCTTTGATAATTTGGTTTTATCGTAATCCTGCCAGCTTGAGCGAGGTAGTCTGAAGAGACGCGTACGCTCTACATAGCTTTCGTCTATGTTCGGATCTGGATCAATAAAGATATCGCGGTGATCAAAAGCGGCAATCAATTTTGTTTGTTTGGAAAGCAGCATTCCATTGCCAAAGACATCACCAGACATATCGCCAACACCGACACAGGTGAAGGGCGTTGTTTGAATATCGTGATTAAATGATTCTCTAAAATGTCTTTTGACGGCTTCCCATGCACCTTTAGCTGTAATACCAATGTCTTTGTGGTCGTAACCTGCTGAACCTCCAGAGGCAAAAGCATCATCAAGCCAAAAGTGGTTTGCTTGGCTGATGGCGTTGGCTGTATCAGAAAAAGTTGCTGTTCCTTTGTCCGCCGCAACAACAAAATAGGGGTCAGGGTCATCATGACAGATGACATTGTGGGGAGAACTTATTTTGCCGTTAATCAGATTGTCTGTAATGGAGAGCAAAGCTGTTATAAAGTCTGTATAAGCTTGTCGTGCTGCTTCTATGATGACAGCACGGTCATTTGTTTGGGGAAGCCGATGGGGATAGAATCCACCTTTTGCACCTGCAGGAACGATAACCGCATTTTTAACTTGTTGGGCTTTGACTAAGCTAAGCACTTCGGTGCGGTAATCTAATGCACGGTCAGACCAACGAATGCCGCCACGAGCGATAGGTCCAAAACGCAAATGGACCCCTTCAACTTCTGGTCCATAAACAAAAATTTCTCGGTAAGGGCGCGGTTCAGGCAAACCTTCAATCTGGCGTGGATTTAATTTGGTGGCTAAAATACGCCGTGGACTTCCATCAGGAAGAGGCGTAAAGGCATTCGTTCGTAAACTCGCCTCGATAAGGTTACAATAACGGCGTAAAATGAGATCATCATCTAAACCAGAGACTTTCCGTAATTTTTCTTCAATGCGCTTTTGAATAACTTGTTGGTTTTTTTCCCGTTCTTTTTCTGTATGGCTTTGATGAAATTTTAAATGAAATAAAGCATAAAGATCTTGGGTAATGTCAGGATATGCATTTAAAGTTTGGGCAACGCGATCTTGCGAATAAGGAATTCCAGCTTGTTGGAGATAGCGCCCATAATGGCGCAAAATAACAATTTCATGCCAATCAAGCTCAGCTGTTTGGGTGAGAGCATTAAAGCCGTCATTATCAGCATTTTGTGCCCAAATGGCTTCAAAGGTTTCGGCGTGTTTTTGCCCGTCTTTTTCAAAATCGATACAGCGCTGGAAAGTACTTTCCAGCTGCATATCATGAAGATACACAGAGCGCCCATTGCCATCTGGTAATTCAAGGGTTTGTTCAGCAATAACGCGAAACCCCATATTTTCAAGGAGTGGTACACGTTTGGAAAGGGCAAGAGCTTCGTGGCGGTGAAAAAGCCGAAGAGAAATGTACTGTTTTTCTTTGTTTTGTGCGTGATAAAAGATCACGAAAAGCGGCTTTTCATCATGAAGACTTAGAATATGTCCGGCATCGTTAATAGCGTCTTCAGCTGAAAATAAATCACGATAGCTGTTGGGGAATTCGCTGGCTAGACGTGTTTGTTGCTCTGTTATTTTCTGGGTAAGAGCGATGGCTTGAACCCTGTCTTCCCAACTTCGTGCAATCGAACGTACATGTTGTTCAAGTGTGGAGCGCTCATGAAGGGGAACAGTTTCGTTTCCTTTGCGATGGATGATATAATAGACACGTATAAGGGGGCTTTCCAAAAATAGCGGATAAGATTCAAAAAAGTCACCTTTATAAAGCTCAACAAAATGTTCGCCAACTTTTTCACGCAGGCTGCTGCTATATTGGTCACGCGGTACGTAGACAAGGATAGAAACAAAGCGTCCAAAAGAATCAGTGTGGGCAAGAACTCGTAAACGTGGGCGCTCATCTAATTGTAGAATAAGCTTAGTGTTTTCTGTCAATGTATCAACATCAGAGCGAAACATTTCATCTCTTGGATAGGTTTCTAAAGCACTGATGAGTGCTTTACCTGAATAATCGGCGTGATTGTGTCCAAGACGTTGAATAATAGTTCGGGCTTTTTCTTTTAAGAAAGGAATTTGCAAAATAGAACGTGTATAAGCTGAGGAGGTAAAAAGCCCTACAATGCGTAATTCTCCACAGAGTTGGTTTTCTTTATCAAAGATTTTAAGACCAATATAATCGAGCCAAACAGAACGGTGAATTTTGGAGCGGCTGTTCGCTTTTGTCACGATAAACAGATTATCGCTTTCCATGAAGGATAAAACTTCTTGAGGAGGTTCTTTCATGCTTTTATCGTCAACAATATGAATAGAAGCATCCGTGAGTATACCAAGCTCAATATTACTCGCTGTAAAGGATTTTAGGGGCTTTTGGTCTTTGATGAAGTTGTAAGTGCGCATACCAAGGAAAATGAAATTATCATCCATTAGCCAGTGAAGAAATTCAATAGCTTTTTCGCCTTCTTGTTTGTAGTGTGGGGGAAGACTTATTTGGTAGGCATGAATCTGCTTTTCAACTTCTTCAAGCATAGGTTTCCAGTCTTGTACAGCAGCATTAACCTGTTCAAGAACTAAGGTGAGTTCATTTTCAAGTTTTTGTATTTGCTGTTTGTTTAATGACTCGATGTGAATTTGCATCAGACTGATGCGTTTTCCAGAAGCACAATCAATAATGGGGTGTGCAATCAAATAGATATGGTTTTTGTGTTGATTAAAAACATTTAAAATAGAATCGAGAAGGAAGGGTTTGTTATCATTGACAAGCGTGATAACGGTTATAGGTCTGTTACTACGGGTTAAATTTTGCTCAAAGCAGATGGTATTTTTTCCCGTCTGATGGAGATTAAAAGCTTTTACCGCGATGGCTGTGGCTTTTTGAAGTTCTTCATTTTCGTAATAAGCAATATCTTCTTTATCGGTTTGGGCAAAAAGGATTTGTTCTATTTTATCTTGGGTGTTTTTTGTCTCTGTTTTTTTTTGTTGCAACACATTCACTCTCCCTTTTTGCTCTTAAGGGGTCTTTATTAAAAGCAGACCATTATATTTTTTATATACTGTAACACCTTCTTTCTAAAGAAAATAGCTCTTTATTTGGAAAGAATGAGTTTGTTTTTGCTATTTTTTAGTAATATTTTGTACTTTAAAGAAATATTTTGCTTCAAGGAAAGGGCACTTTTAGTATTTTTGTATGTTAATAGTTTGTTTTTTTAAATATACAAAATAAAAGTAAAAAAATAAGCAAAAGTAAAGAGAGAATGGCGCATTTACCAGAAAGACTTTTAAGTGGTTACCAAAACTTTATAAACAATCATTTTTTATATAAAATAGCAGATTATCAGCAATTGGCGATTGAGGGGCAGAAACCTGAAGTTTTGGTCATTGCTTGTTGTGATTCGCGTGCAGTACCAGAAATGATTTTTGATGCTAAGCCAGGGGAAATTTTCACCCTGCGCAACGTGGCCAATGTGGTTCCTCCTTTTTCTCCTGATGACCAATATCACGCAACATCAGCAGCTCTTGAATATGCTGTGCAATTGCTTGAGGTGAGACATATTGTCGTTTTTGGTCATGCCCATTGTGGAGGCATTCGTACTGCTCTTAATGAGACATATAAATCTTTATTATCAAATGATTTTATCGGTCAATGGATAAGTCTCTTAGCACCAGCAGCAGAAATCGTTTTGAATAATAAGTCGTTGTCTTGGCCAGAAAAACAGACGGCATTAGAGCAGCTTTCTATTCGCCATTCGTTGAGAAATTTAGAGACGTTTCCGTGGATAAAGCTTCGCAAAGATCAAGGTTTTTTGACATTGCATGGGGTTTGGTTTGATATCTCTAGCGGAAAATTATGGAGCATGGAACAGGAAACAGGTTGTTTTATGCGTGTTGAAGTTGAAAGTTTTGAAGTATAGTATTTGTTGTTTTTATTTCTTCGTATAAAAAGATATTTTATGATAAAACTTGACAAAGCTGGGGTTTTATTGTTTGAAGGAGCAAGCTTTCAGTGACAAAATTAACTTGGAGCCACCGACTGAGACCCCAGTTTAAGGGTATAAAGAGATCTCAGAGGTCAACATCCGACGGCGCGATGCGTTCTCGGATGCTATTTTGGTTTGTTTGTTATGCAACAATGAGGTAAATGATGTTTGAATCCTTGCAAGAGCGACTTGGTTCTATCCTGTCTCATTTGACGGGACGTGGCGCTTTATCGGATCAGGATGTTGTAGAGGCGCTGCGTGAAATTCGTCGCGCTTTATTGGAAGCTGATGTTGCTCTTGATGTTGTGCGCTCTTTTACCGATAGAGTTCGGGAAAAAGCTGTTGGGGCCGAAATCGTTAAATCAATTAAACCAGGCCAAATGGTGGTTAAAATTGTTCATGATGAATTGGTTCATATTCTTGGAAATGAAAGCGTTCTGAGTGATTTAAATGCACCAGCTCCAGTTGTTATCATGATGACTGGTTTGCAAGGTTCTGGAAAAACAACTACAACAGCAAAGCTTGCAAAACGTTTTACTGATAAGCACAATAAAAAAGTTCTCATGGCGTCATTAGATACACGCCGTCCCGCTGCACAGGAGCAATTGCGCCAATTGGGAGAACAGGCAAAACTTGCAAGCTTGCCTATTATTGCGGGTCAGCTGCCTGTTGATATTGCATCACGTGCCGTACAGGCTGCTAAATTGGGTGGTTATGACGTGCTTCTTCTTGACACAGCAGGACGTAATCATATTGATGAAGCTTTGATGCTCGAATTGGCTGAAATTAAAGCATGTTCCCTTCCTCATGAGATTATGTTGGTGGCTGATAGTTTGACGGGGCAAGATGCCGTTCATCTTGCTCGTTCTTTTGATGAGCGTGTAGGGATTACGGGGATTATTTTAACACGGATGGATAGTGATGGGCGTGGTGGCGCTGCTCTTTCTATGCGTGCTGTTACAGGTAAACCAATTAAAGCAATTGGAACTGGTGAAAAAATAGATGCTTTAGAAGAATTTCATCCCAGTCGTATTGCTGATCGTATTCTCGGAATGGGGGATATTGTTTCTTTGGTTGAAAAAGCTGCTGAAACAATGGATCACGAGAAAGCTGCTGCTTTTGCAAAAAAAATGCAAGCTGGAAAATTTGATCTGAATGATCTTGCAGAACAGTTGCAGAAAATGAAAAAACTGGGTGGAATGGGCGGTATTATGGGCATGTTGCCAGGAATGGGGAAGGTCAAAGAGCAGATTGCGGCTGCGGGGTTTGATGATCGTTTGTTTGATCGTCAATTGGCCATTATTTCATCTATGACACCCAAAGAGCGGGCGAATCCAGAGCTTTTAAAACATAGCCGCAAACAACGAATTGCTAAGGGGTCTGGTACGACAGCGGCTGATATTAATAAACTTTTGAAGATGTATCGCCAAATGGCTGATATGATGAAAGCCATGGGTGGTAAAGGAAAAAGTGGTTTTATGGGAAAAATGTTGGGAGGCCTTGGTTCCAAAATGGGTTTGGGTGGTATGGGAAACTTGGGAGGGGATTCTCCAGCTATGCCGGATTTGTCGGGATTGGATCCAAAGCAATTCTCAATGCTTCAAAAGCAAATTGAAAATGGTAATGGAGGGAAGCTCTTGCCCGGACTTCCTAAGCGTGGACCTACATTTCCTGGTCTTTCCAATGGCATTGTCGATGGGGGAAATTTTCCTCAGCATCCTAAGAAAAAATAAGATGTAAAGAGGGAAAGGAATATAATGCAGGAAACAGTATTAAACGAATTGGCACATTTACGAGCATCCATTGATAATTTTGATGCAACCTTGATTCATATCTTAGCAGAGCGGTTTCGTTGTACGAAAGCTGTTGGGCGCTTAAAAGCGCGTTATGATTTGCCTAAAGTAGATCCTCTGCGTGAGCAATATCAGGTAGCGCGTTTGCGGCAATTGGCTATGGATAGTGATCTTGATCCTGATTTTGCTGAAAGATTTTTAAAATTTATTATTAAAGAAGTTGTGAGTCATCATGAAGTTATTGCTGAAGAGCAAAAAATAAAAAAAGTCAATTTAAACGAAAGCCAGAGCTGACAATAGGAGATAAAATATGGCATTGAAAATTCGTTTGTCCCGTGGAGGTTCAAAAAAACGTCCTTACTATCATATCGTCGTTGCAGATGTTCGTAGTCCGCGCGATGGGCGGTTTCTTGAACGTGTTGGTGCATGGGATCCAATGTTGCCTAAAGATGGACCGAGGGTGAAACTTAATGAAGAACGTATCCAATATTGGCTTGGGCAAGGGGCTCAACCAACAGATCGCGTTTTACGGTTTTTAGATGCAGCTGGCTTGAAAAAGCGTCCAACTCGTAATAATCCACATAAAGGTGAACCGGGTAAAAAAGCACAAGAACGTATAGCAGCAGCAAAGCAAGCAGCAGAAGAAGCAGCGGCAGCGGCTGAAGCAGAATCTGCTTCAGCATAAGAAGCATGGTTGTTTAATCAATGTGTTTTAAAAGCTTTAGAAAAATAAATATTATCCGTTTTTGTCTATCAAAAACGGATTTTCATTAAAAAGCTGCTTGTTTAAATTGCGCCGTTTTTTTTTAAATCAATGGTTTTAAAAATCAATGGCGCGGCCTTTAATTTCCCAGTCTCCATAGCGGGAAGGGTCTTTGCCGCCGCGTCCGCCGTTTTCTAAAGGTTGTTCCTTTTTTGCTGCGCGTTTTCGTCTTTCTTCAGCTTCTTTAAGGGCGCGTTGTGCTGCGGGAGAAAGAGATTGCTGTTTAACGACAGTTGCATTTTTTTTGCTTGTTTTCTCATCTTTTTTATTCATTTTACACCTATTCCATTGAAGAAGCAGAAAGAAAACACCATCATATAGTATTGATTGACTTTTATCATGGAGTTTTTTGAGTAATGAATATAATGCGTACAGCTATGCTTTTGGCTTTTTTAACTGCTCTCTTTATGGGAGTTGGTTATCTTGTTGGAGGGGGCGGTGGTATGGTCATTGCTCTTTTGATGGCAAGTGGTTTAAACTTTTTTTCTTATTGGAATTCAGATAAAATCGTTTTACGCATGTACGGGGCGCGTGAAGTTGATCAGCATTCAGCACCAGTTTATTATAAGATTGTAAGCGATTTAGCTAAAAAAGCTTCTCTTCCTCAACCAAAGGTTTATGTTATTGAGAATGCACAGCCAAATGCTTTTGCGACGGGACGTAATCCGCAAAATGCAGCTGTTGCTGCAAGTACTGGGTTGTTAGAGCGGTTAAGCGCTGAGGAAATTGCCGGCGTTATGGCGCATGAGCTCGCACATATTGAGCATCGTGATACGTTAACAATGACTCTAACCGCAACGATTGCAGGGGCAATTTCGATGCTTGGTAATTTTGCTTTCTTTATGGGAGGACAGCGTAATTCTTCAGAAGATTCTCATGGCGCTGGGGCAATTGGAGGATTTATTGCATTGCTCGTGGCGCCTTTTGCAGCGATGCTGGTGCAAATGGCGATTAGCCGTACACGGGAATATGCTGCGGATCGTAGAGGGGCTGAAATATGTGGTAATCCTTTATGGTTGGCTTCGGCATTGCGTAAGATTGCTGATGGAGGACGTGGGGTATATAATGAAGAAGCAGAGCATAATCCAGCAACCGCGCATCTGTTTATTATTAATCCTTTGAGCGGTGAGGGAGCGGATAGTCTTTTTTCGACACATCCAGCAACTGCAAATCGTATCGCTGCTCTTTATCAGCAAGCAGAAGAGATGAAAGGGGCTCTTGCCAAAAGTGTGGGATGGAATAAAGAAGACGCTATACATGAAAAAAGCAGCGGGATGAACTATGGAGATTTTCATAGTGGTCAGGCTCATGCATTAGGTGAGCAAGAAAACAGTTCTTTTCAGCGTGTTACAAAACGTCCTTCTTGGCTTCGTTATGAAAATTCAAAAAGATCTCGTTCATAGAATTATTGAGAGAGCTCTTGAGAAAACTGTGATATAAAGGTGGTGTTTTGAAACACAAAAAAGCGGGGCATGTGTCTGAAAAAAATGTTCCAGGATTAGCTGTTCGACAGGTGTGTGTGCGTCTTTTGGGGGCGGTAGTTGATAAGTACACGCCTCTGTCTGGTTTGACGGATAATGAACACGGACATCCACAATATTTGAAGCTTTCACAACGAGATCGTTTGTTATGTCGGGCTATTTTAACAGCTTCATTGCGTCATCGAGGGCAGATTATGGCGGCTCTCTCACGCTTTTTGGCGCGTCCTTTGCCTTCACAAGCACTTTCACTTCAGCATCTTTTGCATATCAGTGTTGCACAAATTCTTTATCTTGATATTCCCGATCATGCGGCTATTGATTTAGCTGTGCGTGTGGCGAAACTTGATCCTCGAATGCGCCGTTTTTCAGGGGTGGTGAATGCTCTTTTGCGCAATGTTGCACGTGAGGCAGAGCCTTTACGCCAACAAGTTCCTACCATTGAAGGTGTGCCAGCGTGGTTTGGACAGCTTTTAATATCAGCTTATGGAACAGAAAAGGTACATCAGATTATCGCAATTCAAAGTGTGGAACCTCCTTTCGATTTGACAGTGAAATCTGATAGTGGTGGATGGGCTGAAAGGCTTGGCGGTGTGGTATTGCCCAATGGTTCTGTTCGATTGAAGCGTCTGGAGTGTTCTGTTTCTGATTTACCAGGCTATCGTGAAGGGTCTTGGTGGGTCCAAGATTTTGCAGCAGCTTTGCCTGCTTGTTTACTTGGGAGTATTGAGGGTAAACGCGTTGCTGATCTTTGTGCGAGCCCTGGAGGAAAAACAGCACAATTGGCTTTGCAAGGGGCTGAGGTGACTGCAATTGAGCTTTCTGCTAACCGCATAAAGCGTTTAAAAGAAAATATGGAACGGCTTCATTTTTCAGTTCATATTTGGCAGGGCGATGTGAAAAATTTCCATTCAACACAGCTTTTTGATGCGGTTCTTCTTGATGCTCCTTGTTCTTCTACAGGAACAATCCGTCGTCATCCAGATATTTTATGGACGAAATCGAGGGAAGATATCGTCAAGTTAGCGGCGTTGCAATATGATTTGCTTGTCGCAGCAATTTCTTTGGTGAAGGAGGGGGGGCGGATTGTTTTTTCCAATTGTTCATTGGCAAGAGAAGAAGGTGAAGATCTTATTGAGAAAATTTTATCGATACGCAATGACATTGTTTTAGACCCTATTTATCCAGAGGAAATGGGAGCACTGGAACATTTGCTTTGTGGGGGGATGTTACGGACAACGCCTGCGGATTTTTGTCATAAAAATTTTGATGCTGAGAAAACCGTATTTTTAGGAATGGATGGTTTTTTCGCTGCGCGCTTACGAAAAATTGCTTAATTAACGCTTCATTTACAAAAATGGTCGAAATTGTATTTGATTCAGCATAAATGGAGATGAAATTTTGGCGGTTGCGGTAAAAGCTCCTCAGGTAAAAGTGGCAGCCTGTATCGATACGATACAGAATGTTATGCGGCGTTTATGGGTTGGACCATTGTTTCGTTGGCGATTTTCAGGGTTTCGTCCTCATAAAATTTTAGCGCATCCCATGGATTTGCATGTAGCTGATCCGATGATGGCGCATGAATTTTATCATGGTCGTTTTGCTTTTGCTGGTCACATTGTTCATTCTGGTGCTGTTTCGCCGTTTTCATTGGTTCCACCAACGCTAGAATGGGAAGCGGCTCTACATGATTTTCATTGGTTGCGCCATATGGAGGCAGCAGGAAGTGATTTAGCTTCTGCACATGCACGCTCTCTTTTAGAAGACTGGTTTGACCATGCTGGTAAGAAGGTAAAAGGGCTTGCTTGGAGTGATCCTGTTGTGGCGCGGCGCTTGATTTCATGGATTTGTCATTCGAAAATGTTGTTAGAAGGGGCAAGTGAACGGTTTGAAAAACGCTTTTTACGTGCACTTGGTTTGCAATTTCGTTATTTGCGCGTAACAGTTTGTAGTATGGAGCACAATGATCAACGTTTACAAGCAGCAGTGGCTTTGACATTCGCATCTCTTGCTTTGCCTGTTTCAGCGGCAGTGAAAAAAAAAGGTACAAACCACACTTATAGAGGAGCTTTCCCGTCAAATCCTAGTTGATGGTGGGCATATTTCCCGTAGTCCTGTTATTTTGCTGAATTTGTTATCGGATTTATTGTCGTTACGGCATCTTTTTATGCGTAGCAATGAAACAGCACCCCGTATTTTGATTGATTCTGTTGAGCGTATGTTGCCAGCTTTACGATTCTTTATCCATGAGGATCAAACGTTGGCCCATTTTAATGGGGTTGGTCCCCTTGTATCGGAACGGTTATCATCACTTTTGGAGCTTGATGAAACAGGAGGTCATCCTTTTAGTTATGCCCGTTATTCAGGATTTCAGCGCTTAAAAGCCAATCAAACAACAGTGCTTGCAGATACAGGAAAGTTTCCACCTCGCTCTGTAGCACAGCAGGCTTGTTCGGGGTGTTTGTCTTTTGAAATGTCTTCACAAGGGCACCGTTTTATTATCAATGCCGGTGTTAATCCTGATGGGCGGGAAGAGTATCGACATTTAGGGCGTGTTACTGCAGCACATTCAACAGCTACGCTTAATGATTGTTCAGTGGGTGCTTTTTATCATAAAAAGAAAAATGGCGCGCCATTTTTGTTTGATGGACCAACAGATGTTCAAGTGTGCCGTATAGAGGATTCAGAGAAGACAGGTTTTATTGCGAGTCATAATGGTTATGTGCGACCCTTTAATCTTATTCATGAGCGTGGTCTTATTTTGGCGACAAATGGAGATACGATCGAAGGTTTTGATCGCTTTTTTATGCCAAATAAAGGGAGAAAGAGACACAAGAGTGTGCAAAATGAACAAAATTATGTTGCTGTTCGGTTTCATCTTCATCCACAAGTTGAAGTTAACTATGATGGCAAACGTGTGTGTTTAGCCGTAAAGAACGAGAACGTGAAGAGTGAACAAATATGGTATTTTATATCGCCTGACGCAGATATTTGTCTTGAAGATTCGATTGATTTTGCAGAATTAACAGGTCCACAACGGACACAACAGATTGTTTTATATTTTCGTCCTGCATTTCAGGAAAAAGTTCGTTGGCGTTTTATCCGTAAAGCGTTTAATAAAAAATTAGAACATTGTTCCAACCCATAGTATATTGCGTTTTATTTTGCGTGTCGCAAAACATTATTGTTTATTGTGGTAATATTCTCAAAATTTGAAGATCATATCAATTTTATACATGAAGAGTTTTGTTAGAGTATGGGTTGGATGTTTTTAGGCAAGGTTTGCTCATAGAATCTCATGAGGTGATGCTAAAAGGGATTGGCTCCAGAAAAAAGGTTTTTTGAAAGACCATTGTTGACAGATGAGTACTAGTTAAGGATTTTGATCCTTTAAAGATATGGAGAGAAAATTAAGCCGTTGCTTATCTTCTATAAGTTTTTAAGTGTGCTGTTGGGATCAATATTTCTCTCTGAGAGAGTTGCATTAATAGGATTACGCTCTTCACGAAAAACAGAGCGCTATTGTATTGTATATTCACGGACTTATTTTAAAGAAAAATCCCTTAATGCTTCCAAGCCTATTTTGCGACGATGCCCGTGATGGGTATAACGGTAAATCCATTAAGCACCCCCCATCTTTATGCTTATGAAGGAGCAGTTCGGCACTATCACACTATTTATCAGTGCCCAATGTTTGTAACAGTTCTTGGCACTAGAGATGGTTCATAAGAGGCATTTTTAGCCTTTTCTTAATAGCTTTTATCCATACAGCTCTCCCCGCTTGTAACGTGCAGGCGAATGGTTTTTGTTGATTCAACATACACAGATTTGAAATGAGAGAATCTTACGGTATTCGGGGTTCTAATTTAAATGAATAACGCTAAATTATTATTACAAATCAAATGTTGTACATCACAGAAGCATTGAAAATTCGAGAAACAATACATAACAATGGCCGAGAAAAATAACTCTTCTGCTCTTTGTTATTATACTAAAAATGAAGTTATAATAACAAACCACAAAATGCGCGCTTTTTCATAGCAAAGCATTCTCTCAAATATCTCAAACAACTTTCATAAAGATCTACGCGAATAACGTCGTGCAATTGAATCAATATCACCTCGACAAATTCCAAGATCGTTGAGTTCATATGTTGAAAGACGACTTAACGCATTAACGGTTCGACGATAACGGCGCCAATTACTATAAAAACGTAGAATATTCATATCCCCTACTCAAACTTTTCATTACACTCTTTAGTTTAAGAATAGAGTATATTACTAAAAAGAGTTGTGTTATAATATCATAGCAGGTATGCATCTACATACAAGATAATGTCCCTTTAACATTTTCCTCATGCGAAAGGGTAACCATTAAAAATATCAACAAGAACATCTTATCCCTAACCAATGGCTAAATTATGTGCATTTTCTGCGGTGATAAACTTCTTCACGTGTAGCTTCTTTGGATTGAATAACTGCTTCCATTTCAACAGTTATCAATAGTCATACGATAATTATGAAAAATTCCTTGAAACATTTGTCTCATACGAAAAGAAAAGCAGCAAAATTATTAATGGCGGAAGTGACGTGTTCCTGTAAAAACCATCGCTAACCCCTGTGCATCAGCAGCGGCGATAACTTCTTCATCACGCATGGAGCCTCCTGGTTGAATAACTGCTGTTGCTCCTGCTTCAGCTGCTGCTAATAAACCATCAGCAAAAGGAAAAAATGCATCTGATGCAACAACAGATCCTTTTGTGAGAGTTTCTGTTAAGCCTGCTCTTTGCGCACTTTCTGCTGCTTTACTTGCAGCAATTTTTGCTGAATCGATGCGGCTCATTTGTCCGGCTCCAATTCCAACTGTTGCGCTATTTTTCGCGTACACAATAGCATTTGATTTAACGTGCTTTGCTACACGAAAAGCAAATTGAAGATCACGCATTTCATCTTGAGTTGGTGCCCGCTTTGTCACTACTTGCAATTTAAGATCATCGACTACCACGTTATCACGTGATTGTACTAAAATGCCTCCTGCAAGTGTTTTCGCAAGAAGTCCTCCACAGCGTGGATCAGGAACTCCACCTGTAATGAGCAAACGAAGATTTTTTTTCTTGGCAATAATTTCACGTGCCGCCATTGTGGCATCAGGAGCAATAATCACTTCTGTGAAAATTTTAACAATTTCTTCAGCACATTCCTCATCAAGGGTTTGATTTAAAGCAACAATTCCACCAAATGCCGATACATTATCACACATAAGAGCTTTCAAATAAGCGTCTTTCAAATTTTCTCCTTCCGCAACACCACAAGGATTGGCATGTTTAATAAGAGCGACAGCAGCGGTTTTTTGCGGATCAAATTCTGCCACAAGTTCAAAGGCTGCATCTGTATCATTCAGATTGTTATAAGAAAGCGCTTTGCCTTGTAAAAGTTTTGCTGTTGCAATACCAAAACGTTTTTCATTATTGCGATAAAATGCTGCCTGTTGATGTGGATTTTCCCCATAGCGCATAACACTTTCAAGATGACCGGAAAAACTCTGCCATGATGGAGTTTCAATTTTTAAATCCCGTGCAAACCACGATGCTATTGCCGTATCATAGGCAGCGGTGTGTGCATAAGCGCGCATTGCTAGCTGATGACGCATAGATAAGCTTAAACATCCATTATGCTGCTTTAATTCAGCTAGAATCGAATCATAATCTTTTATCGCTGTTACAACACCGGTATAAGCATAATTTTTTGCCGCAGCGCGAATCATCGCCGGTCCACCGATATCAATATTTTCAAGAGTCGTTTGCCCATCAGCTCCCGAAAGGATCGTCTCTTCAAAAGGGTAAAGATTCACCACTAAAAGATCAATTCCATGAATGCTGTTCTTTTCCATAGCTTCCCTATGGTTAGGATCTTCTCTTACCCCTAACAAAGCACCATGAATCAAAGGATGGAGTGTTTTTACACGCCCATCCATTATTTCAGGAAATCCGGTAACTTCAGCAACATCTTTTACGGGTAAACCAGCTGCTATGAGGGTTTTTGCTGTTCCTCCTGTTGAAATTAATTCAACATTGTAAGTAGCATGAAGGGCTTGTGCAAAAGCAACCACACCCGTTTTATCAGACACAGAAAAGAGAACACGACGAACCCGATGAAGATCAGGTATGGGAAAATTTTTGGCAACAACACCCATAACAGAAGCCTTAAAAATGAAAGAGTTAAAATTCTAGTAAAACACGCTTATACGTTTATAGCATAAGCCTTTAGCAAAATACACTGAAAGGATAAACTGTCTTTTTAGAATATAGGATGATTCACCTTTTTCTATTATCCTGTAAAAACCTCTCATTTGAGGTGTGGTGATAGGTATAAAAGTCTCATTGAGACATTAAATATTTTTTTGTTGCTTATAACTCAATATCTCATCTTCATAGCAGTTTTGAAACAAAAAATGCATCCGTATGTTCTCTGCTATATTAGCCTTTATACTAGATGAAGGCGAAAGTATTGCGTATATCAATTGGAGTAATCTCTGAAATGGGAAATAATCTAATGAAGCAAGAATATAAAATTATAAAGGCAAAAATGAGTGCTCATCTTTCCTATCATTTTTAAATTTAACTTTATATTTTTCAAAAGCGTTTATGACAATGTTTTTTAAGAGTGAATTTTTTATAGAGTGGAGATAATGCATTGCTTCACATTTTTGGGCATTACATTTTTAATGAATAAACCCTCGTTTTATGATGATTTTTTAAAGAGTGTCGCGTAAATCTTTTGTGGATGGTATAAAGATCTATTGTATGCCTATGATCTTTATTTAACAAAGGCGCAAGTTGGTAGATTTTATTCTCTTTATCAGTTTTCAAGATTCTAAAAATTTTTGTTACTTGAGATGGAAGAGGTATTTTTTTAGTTTTTTTGCCGTAGCAGAAAAAGAAAACCTCCTAACACACCAGCAGCTAAAATAAACCACGTGATTGCATAAACGAGATGATTATTTCGAAAATGGATAATCGTAAGACCAACGACGGGAAGTTTTGCTTGTGGAGATGTTTTTCTGGCATCAATGAAATAAGGGGCAACAGTGGACAAACCAAGTTTTTGTGCCATAGCGGGGAGATCGCGCGTATACCATAAATTTTTGTCAGGATTATTTTTACGCGGGAAAAATCCATTTTTTTCACTCATGCGTAATAAACCTATAATCGTTGTTTGTTCTGTGTCCGTGGTAGAATTTTGCTGAGATAAGGCATTTGTATGCGATTGCTCTGTGTTTTGAAAATTGTTACGTTCATCCATAGGGATAAAGCCACGGTTGATAAAGATCAGTATATTATCAGCAGTTTGTAAGGGAGTCAAAACCCAATAGCCTGTAGTATTTTGAGCGGCAGCAGTGACTAAAATATTTTTATCTGTTAAAAATTTTCCTGTGATAATAACAGGTTGATATTCATATTTTTCAAAAGTAACATCTGACCATTGATTTTTTGGAGGGGCTTTTATGGGGGGTAAATGAATGCGCTGATTGGTACTGGTGATAAGATTTGTTTTCCAGTTTAACCGTTGTACTTGCCATATACCTAATGCACTGAAGAGAAGAAAAAAACAAATACATAAAGTTCCAAATAAAAAAGAAGAAAAACGGCAAGAATTTCCCTGAAGCTTTGTCATGGGGGGGTCTTTTTTGCTCATGATTTGTGCTTCCTTTCGGGACAATAGGCTTTTATTCTAACATGGTATATATTAAAAGAAACATTTTGTACGCTTTTTGGCAGAATTTGCACGCCTTATTGAGGAAAAAGATGAAAAATGAGCCAACAAGAGATGAAAAAGGTTTTATAAAAGACTTGACCTTTTGTTGTCGACCCCCTATTAGAAAGAAACTTCCCAATGATGCCCGTTCAAGGTTGCATTGCGCGTGTTTTGCGTTCATTGTGTCCTTTGGGTATGGGGATTTGAAAGTTTCTTAGAGTTTAAGGGTGAAGTTTATGTCTCGTGCATGTGAATTGACAGGGAAGACGGTTCTGTATGGTAATAATGTTAGCCATGCGAATAATAAGACTCGGCGTCGTTTTTTACCAAATCTTTGCAATGTGACATTGATTTCAGAGGTGTTACAGCAAAGTTATCGCTTGCGTATTTCAGCAAATGCATTGCGTTCTGTTGAGCACCGCGGTGGTCTTGATGGTTTTTTGATTAAAGCAGACGATAAAGAGTTGTCGCAACGTGCGCGTTTGCTAAAACGCCAAATCATTAAGAAAAAAGCTGAGCAAGAAGGTGAGCAAAAGGCTGAACAGGCAGCATAATTGTTAGCGCCATTCTTTTTGGTTTATTAATGCTTTGATTTCGGTTTTCTGTTCTAGAAGTTAAGTTTTTTGCAGGTTGATCGTTTCATTTTATTGGTTCCATATCCCAGGTTAAAAAAAATGTCTTCAAGCGGTCTTTTATTAGAACAGCAAAAGAAAAGGTATGTTGTTTTTTCTATTTTTGCAATGTGCCTTGCTGTCACGGCTTCTAATATTTTAGTTCAATATCCTGTCTATTGGTTTGATTTGAATGAGCTGTTGACTTACGGGGCTTTTACCTATCCATTTGCTTTTCTAATCAATGATTTGACCAATCGTTTTTATGGTCCATCTGCTGCGCGGCGTGTGGTTTATGCTGGTTTTTTTACGGGTGTCTTTGTTTCTTGGATATTGGCGACACCACGGCTTGCACTTGCTTCTAGTTTTGCATTTTTATTTGGGCAACTCCTTGATATTGTGGTTTTTACTCCTTTGCGACGTAAAACATGGTGGAAAGCACCTTTAGCAGCAGCGTTGGTTGGTTCAGCTTTGGATACAGTGCTGTTTTTTGCTCTTGCTTTTTCTAGCTCGTTTGCTGTTTTTGATAAGATAACAGGGTATGCAGATAGTTCACTGGTGGAGAGTACTGTTTTGGGAGGGATAGGCATGCCAGTTTGGCTATCGCTTGCTTTTGGTGATTTTTCGGTAAAAATTATTATGAGTCTGTTGATGTTGATTCCTTATGGGACAATTCTTAACATCGTAAAGCTTCCTCTTTATCAATGTCATTCAAAAGATGATTCCTCTTTTGTTTGTCACAAATAAGGATTTTTGTCTTTTTGTTTTCCTGAAGCCAAGAAAATTGTACGCTATGCTTGGTGTGACACGTTAGTTATAATGGATACTTTATCATTTACCAACTTAAGTAAGAACTCCAACACAAAACGCTTTTTTATTTCAAAATTCTCTTGTGAGGAAAAGATAAAGTCATTTGTTTGAGAAGGGGCTAAATATGCTTTTACAAATGATTCAATGTGACAGAAATTGCAACTGATGTTTATTAATAGATTGATTTAAAATGATAACTTATATTTTTCATTTGAGTGAAAGAGCCCAATATCATAAAATTTTACGCGTTTTAAATACTCTTATATTGAGTTAATAAAAATCATTTGCTTGCCTATGTTATAAGAGGAATTGGCGTGCGGACAACGTCATTTGAGAAAGAAATACTTCTTATGAAGAGCTTTAATGCAATAAAAGTGCAATATTAGGCGCTGAAAGTATATTGATTTATCTTAAAAACATTGGAAACTTGAAAGTAGGATTCTGCTTTTGGCTTGTAGCTTGTAAAGTAAAGGATGATTCTGGATTTTGCATTATGCCATATATGGGCGCTGTTGTGAAATAAGCTTGGAAGCAAGGAAGAATGTAGGAGTGCGGATAAGATATATAATGGTGTGTTCTTTTTCGTGAATGAAGTAATATTTTTTTTCGTGTTTTTCTTATATTTTATGTGAGTAAAGATTTTTTCTTTTATCCATGAGATGGGAGCTTATGTTGATAGATCACCCGTGGTGAGTACTGTTTTGGGAAGGTTAGGGGACAGGTTGGCTTTCGCTTGCTTTAGCAATTTTTGCCGAAAAATTGCTATGAATCCATTTATGCCGATTCTTTTATAAAGAAATTCTTAGTGTTTAAAATATCCTCTTTTTTTCGTATAATAAATACAACTTTTATCTTTTTGTATTACTGAAGGTGAAAGTTTAGGTATTATATTTTCTGTGAGAGCAGCATTTTAGAGCTATGTCTAGTGGAGATATTTTTCTATATACGTGTATTTCAATATAATGAAATAACACAAGATCGAGACAAAAATGGGTGATTATTCAGTCTTTGAATTTGAATGGTACTCTGGGATATGGTCGTAAATGGAAAGTTCTAAGCAAAACTTTATCAGTCGCAATATAACCAGAAAGTAAAAACAAACTCATTACAATTTTTGAAGATGGTTGGAGCATTTCTTTTAGAGCTCATAATGCATCCAGTAAAGTAGAAGCTTCTTTAAAATTCGATATTCAATTTGTGGGATTATCTTCTCAGGTTGTTAGCCATCAAATTCCAATGGTTTAATGATAGAAATAATTTTTTAAATGTAATCGTTGCTGATTCAAGGCAGGTTTATTTCTTATGAATATGAGTTCTTTTATCACTAAAAAGTATTTCTAATTGTTTTGTTATGGCGTCGGCAAGTTCTTCAGCATTCATAATTGTTACAGCACGTTGGTAATAACGTGTGACGTCATGACCAATTCCAATGGCAATGAGTTCAATAGGGGAGTGTGTTTGGATTTCTTGAATCACTGCGCGTAAGTGTTTTTCTAAATAATTGCTGGAGTTGACCGATAGTGTCGAATCGTCAACAGGAGCGCCATCAGAAATGACCATGAGGATACGACGTTGTTCACGCCGTGATAAAAGGCGTTGATGAGCCCAAATTAAAGCTTCTCCGTCGATATTTTCTTTTAATAATCCTTCTTGCATCATTAAACCTAAATTGCGTCGTGCGCGACGCCATGGGGTATCAGCACTTTTATAGATGATATGGCATAAATCATTGAGGCGTCCAGGATTATGGAGTTTGTTTTGGGTAAGCCATTGTTCGCGCGATTTTCCCCCTTTCCAAGTTTTGGTGGTAAAACCTAAAATTTCAACTTTGACACCACAACGTTCAAGAGTTTGTGCCAAAATATCAGCACAACTTGCAGCAACGCTAATGGGGCGTCCGCGCATTGAGCCAGAATTATCAATGAGGAGTGAAACAACTGTGTCCCGAAATTGGGTGTTGCTTTCCATTTTAAAAGAAAGGGGTTGCATGGGGTCAATAATTAGACGTGGAAGCCGTGTTGTATCAAGATATCCTTCTTCAAGGTCAAAGTTCCAGTTGCGATTTTGTTGCGCCATCAAGCGGCGCTGGAGACGGTTTGCTAAACGTCCAACGATGTTTTGCAGATGATTGATTTGCTTATCAAGATAACGGCGTAAGTGATCTAACTCGTTTTCAGAACAAAAATCTGTTGCTTCCAAAATTTCATCAAATTGACGGGTGAAGATTTTATAATTGCCAAGTCTTTGCATTTGTTCCGAATCAGAAAAAAGGTGTTTGGGTTTGCTCGGCTTTTCTTGCCAAGGTCCATTTTTTTGCTCGCCGTCAGCTTGATCATTGTTGTTTGATTGTGTCGCTTGTGTTTTTCCATCATCTTGCACATCACTTTCTTGTTCAGTGCTGGTTTGTTCTTCACTTTGAGCGTGTTTTTTGTTTTTACTCTCTTCTTCTCTTTGGTCTTGAGGTTCACACGCATTTTTTAATTTTTTATTGTTTTCACTGTTAGAAGCTTCAGCTTGTTGCACTGTCATTTTGAGTGTAACAAGCATTTGGCGAACAATCTGTGCAAAAGCTTGTTGGTTGTAAATATGATGTGGGAGTTCATTGAGTTGTGATGCTGCTTTTTGTTCGAGTTCTTTACGCCACAATTCTAAGACAGAACCCGCTTCTCTTGGAGCTGCGCGCTTTGTTATTTTTTCACGCAATAAAAGTGCAATCGCTTCTTGGATGGGGGCTTCACTTTGGTTGCTAATTTTATGATAATGGGCTCTTTTGTATTTATCGGCGAGCATGACATCAAGATTTTTTGCAAGTCCCTCCATGGCTAAAGTACCAATTGCTTCAACACGTGTTTGTTCGAGGGCATCAAAGACAGCACGTGCTTCTGATTCTAGTGGAGAAAATTGCATGTGAATGCGGTTGTCATGCCATGCTTTGCGCAGAGCCATGGAATCACCTAGTCCGCGGGTAATAGTGATGTCTTTATTCGTTGCGTATTGAGGTAATTCTGGTAAACGCGCGCAACTTTCGCTTAAAGATGGTCGGTTATGACTAAAGGAAACTTCAAGGTTGTTTGTGCCTGCAATCGCACGCATACAGGTGGAAAGTGCTTTTTTAAAAGCTTCAGCATTAAGAGTGTTGTTGGAAGAATCTTTTGCCGGATTTTTGTTGTCGCCAATATCGGTAGCCATGAGTGACAGATTCCTTAAGGCGAAACACCATGAATGAGTGATTCGGGAAGCTCTTGTCCAAAGGCGCGTTGATAAAATTCTGCAACAGTGGCACGTTCGAGTTCATCACATTTATTGAGAAAGGTTAATCGGAAGGCAAAGCCGACATCTTGAAAAATTGTTGTATTTTCTGCCCAAGTAATGACGGTACGTGGACTCATGACAGTTGAAAGATCTCCATTGATAAAAGATTGGCGTACCATATCAGCAACATGAACCATTTGTGAAATTGTCTTTTTTCCCTCAGCCGTTTGAAAAGATTTGACCTTTGAACAAATGATATTAACCTCTTTATCATGGGGTAAATAATTGAGTATCGTAACAATAGACCAGCGGTCCATTTGAGCTTGATTGATCTGTTGGGTACCATGATAGAGACCGGTTGTATCACCAAGACCAATGGTGTTTGCCGTTGCAAAAAGACGAAATGCTGGGTGTGGAGAGATGACACGGCTTTGATCAAGTAAGCTTAGTTTTCCAGAGGTTTCAAGAACGCGTTGGATGACAAACATAACATCGGGACGCCCCGCATCATATTCGTCGAAAACAAGAGCAATATTATTTTGATAAGCCCATGGCAAAATGCCCTCTTTAAATTCAGTGATTTGTAAGCCATCTTTTAAAACGATAGCATCTTTTCCTACAAGATCGATACGACTTACATGACTATCGAGATTAATGCGAAGACAAGGCCAGTTAAGACGTGCAGCAACTTGTTCAATATGCGTTGATTTCCCTGTACCGTGATAGCCAGAAACCATTACACGGCGGTTAAAGGTAAAACCTGCGAGAATCGCTAAAGTTGTTTGCTGATCAAAAAGATAATCAGGATCGATATCAGGAACATGGGGACTTTTTGTGCTAAAAGCAGGGACTTTCAGATCTGTTTCAATATGAAATAGATCGCGAGCACAAAGTGTAATATCGGGCAAATTTTCAACGGTAAGATTTGTCATTATGTTTCTGGAAGGGAGAGGACGCTATTTATTCATTAGAAACGATACAAGAGTTAAAGTATTTATGCAATGCTCTATAATGAGAGCCTTAGATATTGAAGAAAGATTTTTTTACGTATTCTATAATGTTTTGCAAAAAAAGTAACATTTTGCGCAAATAATGATGGTCTAAATGAAAATAGACTCATATAAGCGCATGTTTTCAGCACAAACCAGACTTTTTTAGCAAATTGTAAGCATGTAAAACATCACGAAAGCGCTCTTCTGAAGCACGATTACCACCATTGGAATCAGGATGGTGCTTTTTTACCAACTCTTTATATTTCATTTTGATGTCTTCTGCTGAAGCGTTTGCCTGTAGTCCCAGTGTATCAAAAGCTTTTGCTTCTAAGGGCTTTAATTTTCGTGAGAACTTATTGTTTGAATGCTGCCCAGTAAAAAGCGTGAAGGGATCGCGCATGCGATTTTGATAGGCAGCTGTTCCAGAGCGAATCTTTGCATAATTCGCGGCTGTTTTTTTCGATGTACCATTGCTCAGATCTGTAGGCCATGTCGGACGATGTCCTGTGAGAGCATCCTTTTGAAATTTTGCGATATCTTTATTGCTAAGACCAGAGAAGTAATTAAAATTTTTATTATAGGCGCGTACGTGTTCAATACAAAAATATAAATATTGTCCTTCGTGATTTCGACCTGCTGGTGCTTTATGGGACCCTGTTTTTTCACAACCTTCCCACTGACACTGTTGTGCTTCTGGCTCAGCTTTTTGTTTTTTATTTGAGCTTATGCGAATTGAATCGAATAATTTAGATGTTATTGTCATATTATTGGTTTATGCAAAATTGATTAATTTTACAAGAATTGACTTTTGAAAAATTTGTTTTCACACTTATTCTATTATGAAAAAGGTGTATTTTTGCACGTTCATTTTGTTTGAGGAATGAAAAATGTTTATAGAAACAATAATTCAGAGAAAGCTTCAGGATGCTTTTCATCCGCAAAAGCTTGAAGTGATTAACGAAAGTCATCTTCATGAGGGGCATCCTCATAATGAACATGCTTTTGATGGTAAAGGAGAAACACATTTTCGAGTGAAAATTTTATCTTCTTCTTTTTCTAATATGACACGCGTAGAAATACATCGAGCGATTTATAAAGTTTTACAAGAAGAGTTAGCTACTTGTGTTCATGCTTTGGCACTTGAGGTTGAAACACTCTAATTTTTTGATGAGACGTTTTTAGGAACGGGGATGGGCCTTTTGATAGATTTTTAACAAATGGTCTGTATCTACGTGGGTATAGATTTGTGTGGTGGAAAGACTAGCGTGCCCAAGAAGTTCTTGAATCGTGCGTAAATCTCCCCTCCGTGATAAAAGATGGGTGGCAAAAGAATGGCGCAGTGTATGAGGCGTTGCAGTTTCTGGTAAACCAAGGCTTGCTCGTAAGTTGCGTACAGTTTTCTGAATAATGGCGGGCTGTAGGGGACCGCCTCGCGCCCCACGAAATATGGGTTGGTTATCCAATAAAGGATATGGGCAACATTTGAGATAATTTTGTACAGCTTCGTAAACAATTTTGATGAGAGGAACAAGGCGTGTTTTGCCGCCTTTTCCTGTTATAAATAAACTTGTTTTTTTAGGATCAGAAAATTGTTCTGGTGTGAGGCTTAAGGCTTCTGATATTCGCATTCCACAGCCATAAAGAAGCATGAGGACAGCAGCATTACGAGCGCTAATCCAAGGTTCATTTTCCAGTTGATTTTCTTGTTTGACTATGTGAAGTGCTGATTTTATCGCTAAAGGTTTTGGGAGCAATTTGGGGTGTTTGGGGCTTCGGATAAGTTGAGCCGCGGGAACATTGACGATTCCTTCACGTGATAAGTATTTGAAAAAAGAACGGATGCCTGCCACCCCTCGGCTTAAAGAGCGCGCACTTACATTGTTTGTACGCCGATAAGCAAGATAAGCACGCAAGTCACTGATGCGTAAATGAGAAAGATCTGTAAGGGTTGGTGTATGATTTAAGTGCTGACAGAGAAAAGACAAAAATTGCCGCGTATCACGTTCATAGGCTTGCACTGTTTGTGCTGACATACGACGTGTTTGGGTAAGACACTCTAACCAATTTTTCCTTGCTTTTAAAATTGCATGGTCTGCTGGAATAAGAGGAATATTTTCATCTTTTCTCTTGTCGTTTTTGATAGGCATTATCTAGTTGAGAGTTTCTTTCTTTTTAGATTTTTCATCGTTAGAATGACCATTCTTGTTTTGGGGTTGCTCTTCACGATTGATAAGTTGCTTTTCACCTTTGAGAGAGAGTATTTTCACAAGATTGTGTGTTGACATCAAATGCGCAAAAATTAATCCTAAAAAGCCATTTTTATGAAGTTTGGCAAGTTGGCTTGCTGATAATTTATTCAATTTTTCTTCATCAACAACCCAAAAATGTTCCAATTGCGCTGAGAGACCTTTATCGTTTTTCACATTGATGGATTTTTGGCTTAGAAGATCCATTTCTACAAGAGCATCAATAAACTCAGAGGTTTTCTCCATAGCGATTTTAAAACTTTCAAGAAAGCGAATACGTTCTTCCATAAAAGGAGAAATAGAGCCATCGGAATTAAAAAGTTCTGTTCCTGCAACTTCATTAAACATACCGGACTGTTGATCAAAGCAGACAGAAAGTTCTTTTTCATTGCTAATTTGTGCCAAAACAAAAGGATAGCGACGGACAAAAGCTGGAACATAAGTATTGTTTTTCCAACTTTTATCAGAAGCGATATAGTCATTTTCGTCATTAGAAAGACCGACAAGAGCTGCGGATGTGTAGTGCCGTTTTTTTGTTCATCTTCGGCGCACATAAATAAAATAGGATAGTCTAGCGCTGCTTGAAAATATTCAGTACTTGCTAAAGGAACCCAATGAGTATCCTTGGCAAAAGACATATCAGTTGGAGGAGCAAATTTTAGATTTTTATGGGAAATTTTGTTGATTGGTGTGATATCTTTGTAAAATAGCATAATATTTGCCATAAGACTTTCTCCTTTATTAATTTGTTTTTTGTTACCAAGAAAGGTCTTTTAGAAGATTGTCTCATATGGCAACAAGATTGAATAGAAAACTATAAGATTGAAGGGTTCATTTTTGAGAGATAATATTTTTGCATGAAGTATAATAAAGAAAAGCTTAAAAATAAAGTCTATCTTGCCATTATTGGTATGCCTCATGGTATAAAAGGAGATGTTTTTGTTAAAATTCTAAGTGCTGAGCCACAGCGTTTCAAGTTTTACAGCACTCTTTATGATGATATGGGGCGTTCTTATGAAATTGTAACTCTTCGCATACAAAAAAATAAGGCGATTGTACGTTTTAAAGGGGTAGAAAATCGTAATGCGGCTGAGTCTTTAAAAGGGATTCGCCTTTATGTGACGCGTGATCAATTAATTGATGATTTGATGGAGGATGAGTTTTATCAAGTCGATTTAATAGGCTTGTGTGTCCAAGATTGTGGGGGGAAAATCTTAGGTGAAGTGTGTGGTTTTTTTAATTTCGGGGCTGGTGATTTGCTTGAAATACGTTTGAATACAGGTAAAAGAGTTCTTATTCCCTTTAGTAAGGCGGCAGTACCAGAAATTTGTATGGATTCTGGTTTTCTTGTTGTTGATCCCATGGCCGCTGGTTTAATTGATGGGGAGACAATGATAAAAAGGAAATAGCTTGAATCTAAAAATAAAGATGAAGGTAAAAAACAACAGATGAATTTCGTCAATAAAAAGTGGAATGTGTGAAAATATTAAAAATGCTCTTTTGAGCAGATATTGTAAGCACTTTATCTCGAAATAGTCCTGAATTTTTAGAGTCTTTTTTAGTGCAAGTATTTAGAAGGATCGTATTAAATATGGCGCAGATCAAGAAGACTCAGATTAACGCTATAGCGTTAAAAGTCTTGTTTGTGCTATTTTTGCTATTAAGAGTCTGTTTAAGAAAATAAGGATAAGAAATAAAATGAAATTTCAGGCGCGCGTTTTAACCCTTTATCCTGAAATGTTTCCTGGTTTTTTAGGGTATTCTTTAGCAGGGCAAGCTTTAGAGCGTGGAATTTGGTCACTGGAGACGGTACAGATTAGGGATTTTGCTTTAGACAAACACCATAGCGTTGATGATAAACCTGCTGGTGGGGGAGCTGGTATGGTAATGCGGGCGGATGTATTGGCGGCTGCTCTTGATTGCTGTCCACAGGATTCGCCAAGATTGTTGATGAGTCCACGTGGGCGTCCTTTTGACCAAGCTTACGCGCATAGCTTGGCTCGTGATACGGGTGTAACGTTAGTTTGTGGACGTTTTGAAGGGGTTGATGAGCGAGTCATAGAGGCACGAGAACTAGAAGAAGTCTCTATTGGTGATTATATTCTTTCAGGGGGTGAAACAGCCGCATTGGTTATCTTAGATGCTATTATACGTCTTCTGCCTGGAGTGATGGGGAATGCAGCTTCTGCAAGGTGTGAAAGTTTTGAAAATGACTTGCTGGAACATCCGCAATATACCCGCCCTTCTCTTTTCGAAGGGCGGGGTATTCCGCCTGTATTGCTCTCAGGTCATCACAAAGCGATCGCAGATTGGCGTCAAAGCCAAGCCGAATTGTTAACACGTCAACGTCGCCCTGATCTTTATGCGCGTTATAATAAAAATCATCAGAAAACTTGATTCATATGATAAGGTGGTGTATTGCATGGCTCTCTTTTTAGAGAGTTTTTTATAAAAGGTTTTCTGTAGTTCCAAAATTAAAATGAAGGAATGGTGTATTCGCTCCTGTGTAAGACATAGCCTAAAGAGCTCCTTATTCTTAATAAAGGCTTTTTTGGTAAGAGTTGAGCGCTCTGACTGTTCGATAAAGAACATGAAGGATAAAAGAAATGAATATTATCGCACAGCTTGAAGCTGAACAATGTGCAAAAATTGAAGAAAAGCGCCAATTTCCAGCATTTCAGCCAGGAGATACAGTCCGTGTTATGGTGCGTGTGACAGAAGGTACACGGACGCGTGTTCAGGCTTATGAAGGTGTCTGTATTGCGCGTTCAGGCGGTGGGTTGAATGAGACCTTTACAGTACGCAAGATTTCTTATGGTGAAGGGGTGGAGAGGGTATTTCCTGTTTATTCTCCTTTGATTGAAGGTGTTGAGCTGGTGCGCCGTGGTAAAGTGCGCCGTGCAAAACTCTATTATCTACGTGGCTTGAGAGGTAAAGCTGCACGTATCGCTGAAAAGAGAGATTATCGGAAAAAAGCTGAAAAGGTTGTTGAGAAAGTAGAAGCAGCATCTGTCAGCACAGATGTTGAAAAGCAAGTTTCTGAGTAAAGATTATATCGGCTAAACTTTATGCAAAAGCGGCTTTTATGCCGCTTATTTGTGTCTTTCTTGATTCGTTTTGCCTTTTAAAAGGCTTGGAGTGGACATAAAAATGTTCAATCTATCAATTTTTCCTCTTTTTATGCTTAATTATGGGTGCAGTTTAAGAGACTATTGCGTATATCGTGAATACTCAAAAGGATAAGTTTAATCTGAAAAAATGTCTGTTTATATTTGGAAAAGATTTTAGACCTTTGACGTGAAGATAAAAGTGTATTAGATTAAGGCGAGTTTTGCGGATCATATCCAGGGAGTAATCGGTTTTTTTATGCGTGACCTTTAATCCGTTATTTGAGACAACCGACCTGTAATATCGGTATCTTGAGATGCCAAACAAGTAAAAACGAGAGAGTATGTTTAGTCGTTTTGCGCGAACTTTCTCGTTCATTGCGGTTGCAAAAACCAGGTCAGGATATTTTATGATAAACCAGGTCAGGATATTTTATGATAGAGACAACTAGGATAAAAGAGCGCCCTCGTTCCCCTCATATAAGTATTTATCGTTGGACAATTACTATGGCCATGTCCATTGCACACCGCATTACGGGTATGGCACTTTATGTTGGAACGGTTTTTCTTGCTGTTTGGTTAATTGCTATTGCGTGTGGCGAGGAGACATTTAGAACAGTTTACGAAATTTATAGTTCTTGGTTTGGATTGTGTATTTTGTTTCTTTATACTTTGGCAGGGGTTCATCACATGGTTGGTGGTGTTCGCCACATTGTTTGGGATCTGAAGCCTTGCCTTTTGGCAAAAGAAAAGGCAACAGTCACTGCTTGGGCGACAGTGTTTATTTCTCTTATTGTTACTTTTGCGATTTGGATTATTGGATATACCGTTGTTTAGCTGGGGGTGAAAAGAGACATGAAAAAAGATTTTCGAACGGAACTTGGAAAAGTACGGGGGCGTGGCAGTGCTCATGAAGGAACAGAGCATTTTTGGCTAGAACGTTTGACGGGGTTTATCAATCTACCACTTTTGATATTTTTTATTGTTCTTATTCTTTCGCTTGTGGGAAAGGATTATAGTATTGTGCGTGCAAGACTTGCACATCCTATTGTTGCTATTTTGATGGGATTGATGACTTTTTCGGTCCTTTATCATATGAAACTTGGTATGCAGGTAGTGATTGAAGATTATATTCCACGTGAAGGTTTTCGGATATTCTTTTTGACGTTAAATATTTTATTTTGTTTTCTCATAGGTGGTATCATTATTTTTTCTCTTTTGAAAATTGCATTAGGGGGTTAAACAAGTATGGCGGGTACAGGATCATCTCTGGGTGCTAAAGCAGGTAACGCCCCTTATCGCACTGTAGATCATAAATTTGATGTTGTTGTTGTTGGGGCAGGTGGTGCAGGATTACGTGCGACACTGGGTATGGCAGAACAAGGATTAAAGACAGCTTGTATTACGAAGGTTTTTCCAACGCGCTCACATACGGTTGCAGCACAAGGGGGAATTGCTGCATCGCTTTCAAATATGGGACCTGACAATTGGCAGTGGCATTTATATGATACCGTGAAAGGTTCTGATTGGTTGGGCGATACCGATGCAATGGAATATTTGGTGCGTAATGCTCCTGCTGCTGTGTATGAATTAGAACATTATGGCGTTCCTTTTTCGCGAACGCAAGAAGGCAAAATTTATCAGCGTCCTTTTGGTGGACATACGACACAATTTGGTGAAGGTCCGCCTGTTCAGCGTACTTGCGCAGCAGCTGACCGTACAGGCCATGCCATTTTGCATACGCTTTATGGACAAAGCTTAAAGCATAATGCGCAATTTTTTATTGAATATTTTGCACTCGATCTCATCATGACGGATGGGGTTTGTACGGGGGTTGTGGCATGGAATCTCGATGATGGTACAATACATCGTTTTTCTGCCAAAATGGTTGTTCTTGCAACCGGTGGTTATGGACGCGCTTATTTTTCTGCGACATCGGCGCATACCTGTACGGGTGATGGTGGTGGAATGATCGCACGTGCTGGATTGCCACTTCAGGATATGGAGTTTGTGCAATTCCATCCGACAGGGATTTACGGTTCTGGCTGCTTAATTACAGAAGGAGCTCGTGGTGAAGGAGGCTATTTAATCAATTCTGAAGGTGAACGCTTTATGGAGCGTTATGCACCTTCCTTTAAGGATTTGGCTTCACGTGACTTGGTTTCGCGTTGTATCACACTTGAAATTCGTGAAGGGCGTGGCGTTGGACCTAAGAAGGATCATATTCATTTGATTCTCAATCATATTGATCCTGCAATCTTGCATGAGCGTTTACCAGGGATTTCAGAATCAGCACGGATATTTGCAGGGGTGGATGTAACAAAAGAGCCTATCCCCATCTTGCCAACGGTTCATTATAATATGGGTGGGATTCCTACCAATTACTACGGGGAAGTTCTCAATCCAACGGCTGATTCGCCTGATCGTATTCAACCAGGGCTGATGGCGGTAGGAGAAGCAGGATGTGCTTCTGTTCATGGAGCTAACCGCTTGGGGTCAAATTCATTAATTGATCTTGTGGTGTTTGGTCGTGCTGCTGCCATTCGCGCGGGTGAAGTTATTGATCGGAATGCAGAAATTCCACCCATCAATGAAGAAGCTGTTGACGAAATTATAGCGCGTTTTGATCGTTTACGTTTTGCACAAGGGGCAATACCAACAGCTGTATTGCGTGAAAAAATGCAACGCACGATGCAAGAAGACGCAGCAGTCTTCCGTACAGAAGATTCTTTGAAACAGGGATGTCAACGGATGAATAAAATCTGGGGGGAATTGTCGGATCTCAAAGTCACAGATCGTTCTCTGATATGGAATTCTGATTTGGTTGAAACATTAGAGCTTGAAAATCTTATGGCGAATGCAATCATGACTGTTTATTCTGCCGAAGCACGTTCAGAAAGCCGTGGCGCTCACGCTCGTGAAGATTATCCAGAGCGTGATGATAAAAACTGGCGTAAACATACGATTTCACATTTGTCAAAAGAGGGTAAGGTGACATTATCATATCGACCTGTCCATGTGGACCCGTTAACATCTGAAGCTGATGGTGGGATCGATTTAAAGCGCATTGCACCTAAAAAACGGGTTTATTAAGGGGAGAATGAAATATGGTACAAATTAAGCTTCCCAAAAATTCTCAAGTAAAACCGGGAAAGGTTTGGCCTAAACCTGAAGGTGCTACAAAGCTGACGGAATTTCACGTGTATCGTTGGTCGCCTGATGATGAGGAAAATCCTCATTTAGATACTTATTATGTGGATCGTTCTGCTTGTGGTCCTATGATTCTTGATGGGCTTTTGTTTATTAAAAACCATATTGATCCAACTTTGACACTTCGTCGATCATGCCGTGAAGGCATCTGTGGTTCATGTGCGATGAATATTGATGGAACCAATACATTAGCTTGTACCAAAGGGATGGATGATGTAAAACATCCCATTAAGGTCTATCCGTTGCCTTCCATGCCGGTTGTTAAAGATTTGGTTCCTGATTTAAAGCGTTTTTATGCACAACACCGAGTCATTGAGCCTTGGTTGCAAACAGTTTCTCCTGAACCTGCAAAAGAATGGTTACAAAGTCACTCCGATCGCCAAAAAATCGATGGCCTTTATGAATGTATTTTGTGTGCGTGTTGTCAGACTTCATGTCCAAGTTATTGGTGGAACGGTGATCGTTATTTGGGGCCCGCTGTTTTGCTTCAAGCTTATCGCTGGATTGCGGATTCACGTGATGAGATGTGTGGTGAACGTCTTGATAATTTAGAAGATCCTTTCCGCCTTTATCGTTGCCATACGATTATGAATTGTGCGCAAACTTGTCCAAAGGGATTAAATCCAGCGAAAGCGATTGCTGAAATTAAAAAACTCATGGTTGAACGCCGCCTTTGAAAATTTACTGATTGATCAAAATAAAGCGCAAGGTGGGAAATTGTATCTCCTTTTAGCAATTAAATCTCTAAAAGAAGATCGGCTGCTTATAGGGGCGCAGTAGCTATAATCATTCTAAAAGCGAAGTAATCTCTAAAAATTAAGCAATCCTTGTAGAAGCAATCCTTGCAATGGCTGAGCAGAAAACTCATAGTTGAATATTATCTTTGAAATTTGACCGATTAACGAACAGTAAAAAGAAAAATAGAAAATTGTGCATGTTTTTGTGCCTCTTTGAGGCTTAATCTCTAAAAATTTATTGGCTTCTATGAGGCGGTTAGTATAGTTATTATTGCCTTTAAAAAGGCATTAGTCTTTCGAGTAAACTATACTTTAAATAGCGTTCTATGTAAAAACAATAAAATCAATATGCCATGTGTTTTTATTTTTATTAAATTCGCATCATAATTTATACTTTGATGCAGATTTAAGTAATCATTTTTTATAAAAAATGATTACTCTGTATAAATATAGCACAAAAACAAATGCTGATACAAATATTAAACGCATGTAAATTATCTAAATGAAATACAAAGGAGTGATCATTATGACAATTCGTCATTTTACGACACATTTATTGTAATATCGAAAACATTGCTAATATTCAAGGATTAGGAATTTTTGATAATATCATTATATATATAAAGGTCATATTTTTTATTTTAAAGATTGGATTGTTAATCGCATTAAAAAACAAAATTTATAGTTCTCAAAGAATGGAGAACGTAAAATCCCTCTCTATTGTAGAGATAGATCATACAGTTAAGGGGGAAGTAATTTAAAATTATTGTAACGTCATAGATTTAAATTCATTAAAGAGCAGATAAGACGTTTGAAAAATAGCAAATTTATAGGTTTCTCTAAAAATTTAGAAAATGATAGTAAGAATTCTAAGAACACGTGTTGCGAATGTGGAATAAGCGGTGTTTGTAGGTTCGTTTGAGTTGAATAAATTCAATCATCAAAGAAAATATGTTGTATTTTGACGAGTTTCGGAGGTTTTGATTTTATATGTTTTTATCTATAAAAAATAGAGATTTCTAGGTTTAGATCTTATTTATTATGTTAGGGTATTTCATTGTTCTTGTATGTATGCTTAAGAAAGTTGTTTAAGCAGTAAAAGTGTTTTTTATTTTTCAGCATAAAAGATATTTCTTAACATGAAAAAGAGGTGTCCAAGTATTAACGGTATAATCAGTCATTGTTTTGGTATTTATTCTGTTGTGCTGTAAAACACTATCTTATTTAGGATGTGGTAATTAGAGTGGTTAGAAGGTGAAATCTGCTAGGTGAGGGGGCGGATTGTTTGCAGATCAGTGGCGTGTTAAGAGGCTTCGTCCTTTGAGGTGTGATAGGTGGAGTCTGTTAGCCAATTACGTAAATGAGAGAGAAATCTACGTGGACAGGTTTTTAACCTAACCTCTCTTATATATTGTGATAGGAAATTCACATTAATAAGGACTACGGCCGGTTACAGAAAATAGAAATCATTGCGAAAAAACAAGCGTGCTTGTTTTAAAATTTTTAATATTTGTGATCATAAGGGCCTGCGAAATTTCCTGTAGTATCACGCAGACCGTTCGTATTCTCGAGCCAAGAATTGTCCATATATCCTCTTCAATCTGATCTTCACGAATTGATGCAAGAGATGGGTACGAACACCTGTAAGAATAAGCAGATGCAAAGCCAGTTGTATCATTATTGTTGCTTTGCAGAGTGTTTGATAAAAATCTGGAACATTTCTCCAATTCATTGCCGGTTTATTAATGACTTTATGGCGTTGTTTTTTTAAAAGAGCTTTTGCTGTTGCAGCTTTTACTTATCAGATGGGAGTTAAGAGTATTATGTATCTCTGTTGGCGCAATCTTTGAAAGTTGCTTACAGCCGCCTAATTTGAGGAGAATATGAAGCTGTAAAGGTGCAAACCAGTTTCCATTTTTAGCATCATTTTTTAATTCTGCTTTACGGCTTTCAAAAGCATCTAGAGTAATGTCTTTTAAATAATAGAGATTACACATTGCTTCACGCTTTTGTTTCTCTCGTTCTTTAATAAGATCAAAACCCTTATGTAAAACAGAACGCCCCGAACCAAATACACTTTGCTTGTCAATTTGCACGCTTGTTTTTAAGAAACCTTTCTTTAAGGTGCCTAAGCTTATTTCACTACAGAGTTCGTGGATGGTATAATGGTAAAGCCCCGATGAATAATATAAAATTTATAGAGCATCTCCATTTTTACACTTCATAAAAGAACAAGTTGGGCGCCATTAGACACTTTGCAAACTCCCAATGTTGTGACAATTTTTGGCATTTTGGATGGTTTATAAAAGGCATTTTTAGTGCTTTTTTGTACAGTTTCATTCTATACGGCTTTATTTACTTATAATGTGCAAGAGACATGGTTTTGGTTAATAAACAGCTTTGAAATGAGAGAATCCTACGGTACTAAGATCTTTTATCCAACACGCAAAATAATGAACACTCTTTATAAGACAATGTGATGCATCTTAAGAAGAGTGATTGTAGATCTGTTCTTTTAGGAATTTTTGCTTTTTGTGGTGCAGAGAAGAGAGCAGGAATATTCAGAGTAGAGCTTACCTTATGTAGTCTATGGATATCATCTTTAGGAGAGGGACATAAGCCACGTGATATGGTTAGCAAAGCTTGCTTAAGAGAAATTTGGTTGTTTACGAACAACTGGAGGTTAAGAATCTTTCTTCGTCCGAAGAAGACGTCGTATATACTACTATACTTTTTATTACCAAATAGAACGTGGTTTATGGATGCTAAATCGAAATGATAATTTATTTCGTATGAGGTTTTCCGTATTTGGAGATTGTTTGGTTAAAAAACATATTTATTAATCACTTGAAAATAGCGCTTAGAATTTTTAAACGATAAGTTTTGGTCTTGATGACGATAATTATTTGTGATGATCGAAAGTACCTATTTTACGAAGCTTTCATTGATAGGCGAATCAAAATTTATTCTTTTCTTTTGTTTAAATATTTATTTTGCAGCTATTTTTTCTTTTTTGCATCAAAGATACTTTTTCAAAAGGTAAATGGAAAGAATGATCAAAGGCAAGAGAATAAAGAGAACCTTATGTATAATTTGGTTTTCTCGTAGAGTTGTTGTCTATTAACTTTTTTCCTCATGAAGAGTGTAGAAAATCCATCGGAGAAGCAAAGAGAATAGGAAAAGTTAAATAAATAGCCGTAACAATTAGTTACGGCTATTTTTGTTTGCTTCATATTACCGAGAGAGGAAGCTCCCCTTAAGCGATTTTTGATTTAGCAAAAATCGGGTCGTAAAAGACTTCAGAGAGTTTTCTATCTTTAAAGAACAACACTACGTCAACTGTTGTATAGAGAACGATTTTTATCATTTCTAACTCGAGTTGCCGGCCAATTTCTGATCTTTTAATCAAGGTGGCACATCGCTCAAATGTCTGCAAAGCGCTGTTAGCATGCGTTGTTGTAATCGATCCGGGATGACCAGTGTTGAGCGAATTGAGATATTCCCATGCTTCATTGCCTCGCAATTCAGCGAGAAAAATTCTGTCAGGCGACTGACGCATACACGCATCTAGGCATTCTTCAGCTGAAACACGGCCTACATTGTTACCATAAATCATATGTACATGATTGGGATGATTGGGTAGAAAAAGCTCATGAACATCTTCAATTGTGATAATACGCTCCTCTACAGGGACTTTTTCAATTAAAGAGCGAGCAAATGTTGTTTTACCAGATCCTGTTTTGCCTGCAATAATAATGTTGCGTTTGTGAAGGACGCATTCTTCCAAAAATTCAAGAATTTTTCCCTCACGTTTACTTTGTAAGAGTTGAACTTCAAATGGTTCCAACCGTGTGAAGTCCTGCCTCGATAACAAGTTATTGGCTTCTTTTGCTGAAGGCTTATTAAAACTTACATCAGAAAAATCGTCAAATGCCCCTTCTTCTTTGAGTTCTTCTAACGTTTTAACTATGAGAGAATGTTTACGAATTACAAAGGAAAGAGCACCATCAACAACAGCTGGTGTTTGTATAATTGTACCACGTTGTCCACCAGGCAAGAGCACATAATTAATACTTCTGGGAGCCATACCGTTATAAACGATAATAGCTGTAATAAGCGTTTGCAAAAAAGTGGTTGTTAACTCTGGTACGCTATGTAGTTGCCAACCCTTAAAGCTTTTCGTCCATACTTCACAGGGGCGGCAAATCGATAATTCAGTGATCGTGGGATCTTCTAAAAAACAATCAAGCGGTTGCAGAAGCTGAAAAACTGCTTGATCTTTTTGTATCGGGTTAACGTGTGACGAGACTGTAGACATCGCTGAAATCCAGATCACGAGCAACAAAAATATTTACTCGTTCGCCTTGGTTTTTGTAAAGTGTTGGTGTGATATTGATGGAATTTTGAAGAACATCGATTGCTATAGATTCAGCATTCTGAGCTCCTTTATTTTGTGAGTTATCTTTATTTTCTTTGCTGCTTTTACCAACTTTTCCTCTTACCCATTCTCCTAAATCACCGATAATGCTTACCATAATTGCACTACCAAATCGTTCCCAAAAATGTCTGTCAACCCAGCCACCAATACCCGCTTCACCCAGAGGACCTGTGCCTGGTGAGTCAAGATTGACAACAACACCAGAAGGCGTTTCAATGCGTAACCATTGCACAAACACGCGCGTTTGTCCTTGTTGTATGCCACTTTGGTAAAAACCAACAACTTTAGAACCACGGTCAAGCAAAACAACACGTCCACTCGTGGAATAAATATCGCGTGTTAAATGACACGTCGTCATTCCGGGTTGTGATGTAATGATTTTTGTTTCTAACGTACAATCTATTTGCGTTCCTTGTGTAATCAAAAAGTCACGGTTACGAAGTTGCATCGCATGTGATTGACCTAAACGCACGGGCTGAAGGTTATCAAATAATACGCCATTACCTCTATCATTATTCGATGCTTTATTATTTGTATCTGTAGATCCTTCGCTACCACCGTTGTTAAGGCTAGAACTGAGCATACGTTTGCGTGCTAATTCTTCAGAATCTTGGAGCATATGTGGAGGAATGGCTGTTTGAAGAAGTTTACTCAATGCCGGTGGAATATCCAAGTTTGAATCTTCTGTTTGTGTTGATTTTTCTGCTTCTTCTACAATCTTTGGCTCTTCTATAATCCGAGGGACATAGTTTGGTATAATTTGCTGTACTATTTGTTGTGGTTTTTCTTCCTCAACCTCCACGGTATTACGCATTTTAAAAGCTTTCCAAGTCAAGGCAATCGGTATCGCTACTATGACAATAAGTCCTACCATTAACAATGCACGGGTACCTGGAATTGTTGGACGACGTTCAGAACCTAGTTCGGACCCTCCATAGGTACCTTCAATATGTTTTTGTTCGACGTTGTCCAGTTTTGTACCTTTTCCCTCTCCTTCCTTATTGTCAAACATCATTTTCCTCCTTTATTGATACGATAAACCACCGAAGATACTGTCCCTGTTGTGTTTGGTACGCCATTGGGGTCATAGGCTTCATTAAAAACAGCTAGAGCGCGTTTACCAAGCCGTATAAGCCATTTAGGATTGACCTTATGAACGGCGATAATATCATTAGAACTGCCGATAACGGTGCGTGGTATTAAGCTTTCATTACCTTCAGCATCTACGACATAAATCGATGGCATATCCATGTTAGCGGGAAATTTAAAGTAAGTAATACGCCCATTGTCCCAAGCATTTATCGGAGCAATATCTTGGTGACCACTCATGGTATAACTGAGATTATAGCCGTTGACGCTTTGGTGAAAACCACGTTCAATCGCAAGGCGCCGATTGTTTTCTTCTGACTTTTCATCGTTTGAATCGGGATAATGGAAAGCCAATTCATATGTTGATCCCGCACGGTCATTCCGAAATTGTAGTCGGAATTTATAACTCCGTTTGTCGGTTACAACGATGAGATTGGTATTGGCAAGTTCTGCTTTTGGTTTAATAAAAATATGCCGCCCTTTATGAGCAAAGGCATAGGCTTCAGAATCACCAAAGGCATGAGTTATGTACTGTTCACCTTCTTCAAGAATAATATGTGTTGCCACACCAAGAACTGTTTCAATTTGAACCACATCCGCTTCGTTATATGTTATATAGCGAATGCGGTGATCATATTGTGAATTTGATGGACTTTTGAGCGCCTGCACAGGTACCGTATAAAGAGAAGAAAACGAAGACAATAGAACAACGAACGCAAGTTTTTTCATAACAATCAATTCCTTAATCATTCAACAGTATTTCTGGGTCAGAACGGTAACTTGTTACTTGAAAACCAAGGGGGTTAAGCAATCGATCAGATGATTTCATGGGTGCACCAACATAGGTGTAACCAATTGTTGCAATTTGGTGCTGTTTTGGTCCAGTAGCAGCACCGTTGCTGTCAAGTTGCTGAGTCGTAAAACGTACAGTTGCTTGACCTAGTCCATTAGGCTGGATTGATCGTACTTTAACTGTAATACGTGCTTTGTTGGAAAGCACTTTGTCCCGTGCATTTTCTCCATCATAGATTTTATAATATTCTTGTTGAACAGATGCCGCACTTAAAAGTGCTGTTGTGTCATAGTTCAGTTGAATAGTATCGTAGTCGTAAGTTTCGCGGTTAAGTACATATTGGTTTAGCCAATATCTATCTACAACTTCACCATAGCTTTCTTCGTGTTCACGCATGATTGAGATAACATCAACTGCACCCGTCGTATTATCAACGCGCAATACTAAGGGAGTTGGAGCTGGTTGAGAAAATCCAACAACTCCACATATCATACCGAATAAGCCAAAAAGACCCACAGTACTCGCAACACGCCATGCCGTTCTGCGCGACCTTATAAATTCATTGATAAGATCACGTTCTAAGCCACGGCTTTCTTCATAATAACTTCTAAGTTGTTCGGCTTTCACTGGTTTTGCTTGTTTTGTTTTCATCTGTCTCCTCGCTTGATTTCGGCAGGGATTGTTTTATTAATAGGCACGCGGTTCCTATCATTAGGCTGTTTTAGCTTTGGTGCTAATGCACAAGCCGATAAAAGGTTTGCAATCAAAATTATAAGAATGATCGACTTCATTTTANTTTTTTTTCATGATCAAAAATTTTCATATCAAGTTCGCGTCTTTTCCTTTTGATAAGTGATTGCTCAGCGTCACGTAAATGCGCTACCATTTCCATCTTTATAAATTCATTTTGGATCATGGCTAACGAACCATCGATATGTGCTTGAAGATCTGCAGTATCTTTCAGGTTTTCTTTTTTTGAACTTCATCTAATAGATCTCTGAGGTATTGAAAACGATTTTCTACGTTTTCAAAAGTTTCTAAACTTACAGCTTTATCTAGTATCGATGCAAATTGTAAACGCTCTGAAATAGTTTTGCCCATTTGATCAAAAGGCCCAGAAACTTTGTTTTCGTCCTCTAGTACCTCTTGATATGATTTCCTTGAAAGCTTATCACTCTTATAGAGCGCTTCTGGCTCTTTGAGAAAAAAACTAGAAAAGTCTATTTGCTTTGGGTTTGTTTTCTGACTCTTTGTTATAGCTTGATAGGTTTTTTCTGTTTGCGAAAGTTGTTCTTTTTTCAACTCAAGCTGTTTTTTTAAGAGCTCAATAATTTCCCCTTTTTTTAATAGATTAGTAAGCTCCAGATATTTTGCTGATGGAGCAGATACGAAAGTTGATTTAGGTACCTGAGCTGTGGGAGATATTGGAGGTGTGTTAGATGGCTTAGAGCCACTAGGTTTGGACGGTACGCGATTTCTCATCGTTCCAAAATTAGAAAGGTCAATTTTAATATCGGGTGGAAGTTTACGTGGTGGCTCATAGCCTTTTGGTGGTTTTGGTTTATAATTGTTGCTTGAATCGAGATTTCCTGACCCTATAGTAGGAACTGCAAAACGGCTATGACCTCCTCCTTGCTTAGTAAGAGTGTTACTTCTTGCTAAGTTTGTTGTTCCAAGAAAAGCACTAATCGCTATGATAATAATCAGCTTTTGCATATTTCACACCTTTTAATTTTCACATATTTAGAAAGACTGACCATTACATTATTAACTTCATAAATCAGTTTATGAGATTCCGTTGTCTCCTCGCTTGATTTTGGCAGGGATTGTTTTATTAATTAGGCACACGGTTCCTATCATTGGGCTGTTTTAGCTTTGGTGCTAATGCACAAGCCGATAAAAGGTTTGCAATCAAAATTATAAGAATGATTAACTTCATTTTGATATGACTCTTTTTACTGTTATATACATTCTGATATTTGTTGTCATTATTATAATTTTGACACTAAAGTAAAGTGTATAGTTTACGATAATTTATCTTTTCTTAATTTCATTTTTTAATTTATGAAAATAGCTCAATTTCAGTGCAAATATTTTTTACTTTAGGATTGGATATCCTTATTATTTTGTCATATGGATATTAGGGGCGTTTGTTACGGGAACCATTGCTTTTTATCTCATCTAGTTTTTATGTCTCCATAGATGTCCAAATGTAATGCCTTTTGCGAGAGAAGTGGCCATGCTTGATAGTTTGAGTAACAGCATGATGGATATAATGGACAAGATGAGAGCTCCCCCAAACATGAATCTTACATTCTGGTCGTAGTCGAGTTTCATATCGCGCAAATAGTTTGCAAAGATATTCATCATCAGATTAAATACAGTTGCTAAGAGTAGAAAGAGGATTATATAATTGGCGACTTGGATTATCCATTGCTCGAAAAGGCGATAAGTTGGTTGCCAGAGCAAAGCAATGATGAAGAATGGTCCCCATCCTACAAGAAGTGTAATAGCGATTTTTGTCAGTAGAACGAGACCCCCACCGATTGCTACGACGAAGCTTGTTGCTAGCAAGATAATGATGCCTAAGAGACTGTAAAGCAGTCCATTGGACTCGAAGAAGACGGTTTCTTGGAAAAG
>NZ_JBHIPR010000033.1:1014-2648 GCF_042196145.1 Bartonella sp. AP258QHHD | reverse complement strand
ACCCATGGATAAATTGGCAATTGAAATGCGTGCCAAACGCTTTGGCTTGACCATAGAAGAGGCTAAAAATCCGCTTTCCGGTACCTATATCGGGCGGCTTTATCTGCAAGGTGTGATTAATCAAGACCAATATGATGCTGCACAAAAATATCTTGAAGTGAGAAATAATTATCTCTGTGCAAAAGCCTTACCAAATGCAATTTATGATGACTTTACTCCATCTTTAAATGAAGAGGCAAAAAAACAATGGATTGAAAAAACTACTCATTACTATGAAGCAATGAAAGAGGTGCTAAAAGAAGCACAATGCCTTTATAGACAGCATAATCTTTATGCCGCACTTACAAGTATCTTGTTAGTGAAGATCAATCACTGCCACATCTTGTCGGTTCGCTGTATGTTGCTCTGAATGCACTTCATAAACATTTTATACAAAACCGCTAAATTTTAAGCAGCATTTTGAACATTGATAGTGATCTCTTTTCCAAGAGCAATGAGAGTGGATTCTAAAGCATCTAATTTTGTTGCGTGGTTTAAATCCAATAATCGGTCAATTTGTATTGGGTGAAGTTTTAAAAGACGCACGAGATCAGCTTTGCGTAAATTCTTTTCAACCATAGCGTTGTGTATTGCAATTTTTAAAATAACTAATGAAGATACTTCAACAAAAGGATAGGCAGCATCACGAGCTCCAAAAGGGACCACTTCTCGATCTTGGAAACGCCCCATAATAACTGTTAAAAGGGCATTTTTAGCGTGTTCCAAAGCCTCTTTTTCGTCGTTACCATAGGTAATAAATTCTTGAAAGTCTTTGGAAACGACAAGAAGAGTATCATTGTCATCTTTGATAAACTTAAGTGCATATTTCATTTACATCTCCATATTCAGACTTACCTTAGGTCAAGATCTTTAAGAATCTTTTGAACTAATCCCGTTCCTAATTCTTTCCGCGTACCATGCATAGGTAAAACGGATTTTTTAGAACCACGTTTTACAAGCAAATGGCCACCTTTCCCTGAGGTAAAACTGCAACCATGTTTCGTAAGATATCTTTTTAATTCTTGACTGTTCATAAATATAATATAACATCTAAAATGTTTAAACACAACATAAATGTTGTTATTTGTATAAAATTAAAGATTGGCTTTTAAAATACTAAGTTTTGATCAAAAAAATTAAAAATACACAATATCGTGATTTTTCTATTGACAATACGTGAAAAATCGTATTTAGTGGCAGTACGGCACTGGTTGTATTGCGTCTAAAATTCAAAAATATCCCCTAAAATTTGATAAAATCTTAAGCTTTCAAGAGGGCTTAAAGTACTGTTTTTATTGATAAAACAGACTAATCTATTTTGCACATATCAAACGCCATTCAGTAACCAATGATGTCATTAATTCATTGCCTCAAAAGGAGCGAAGATGAAAGCAATCATCACCAAGCCAATGTGTGTTGTTGGCGATAATAAAAGCACTGTTCGTTTTGAAACTTCAACTCCCAATAATCCATTTGTTGAGATTTCCAATCAAGTCTACGCACGTCTCAAGCGTGCAAATGCCGCTAAACCTTTTGTTGATGTTAAAACAAAAATAAAGCCTGACAAGGAAGTTGAACAAATTAAACAGATAGAA
>NZ_JBHIPR010000033.1:0-727 GCF_042196145.1 Bartonella sp. AP258QHHD | reverse complement strand
CACTGTTTGGAAAGAAAGAAATCTTACCCCATGGTTTTATCAAGGGAGGCAGTTTTCCAAAGCGTGTTGAATTAAAAAAGCTGAATGGGAATGTGTTTCAAAGAGCGGATGGAGATCAATTCCCTATTGCAAAACAAGAAGGACCATCAATTGCTAAAGTGATGTCCAAGCCAGAGATTGCAAGTGCTATTGCACAATATGCCAATGAAAGATTAACCAAAAACATACAGAGACAACTTTCTCGTCAAGAATACGCTGCTAATAAGAAAGGCTAGATCATGTTCTCAAGCTTTATCTATATATTCCATATCCTTATGAGTTTAGGAATTACATATTCTTATTGCAACTTTAAAAACAGATTATCACTTATGCTTTGTTTTTTCATAAAAAAAATCAATAAAATCAATGCAAAAGGTACTTCCCAGCGGGTTGGCTTCGTTGCGGGGCGGACGAGCGCGAACTATCGCTAGCGACAGAATTTTCAATTTGACTGTACATTGTACACATAACTCATTGATAAATAACGAATTTAATGTGTTAAGTATTTCCTTATCGTATTAAATCTTGTTTTTCAGTTGGTACCGTAAATCTCTCTTTATCCTAATACGCCGTAACCACCTCCTTCTTAGGACAGAAAAGAAGGCAAGGAGCAACTATGAATAAGAAGAATCGTAAGGGTCTATCGGTTCGTGCGTTTGCGAAGAAGATGGGTGTTTCACATAATGCA
>NZ_JBHIPR010000032.1:0-4801 GCF_042196145.1 Bartonella sp. AP258QHHD | reverse complement strand
TGCATTATGTGAAACACCCATCTTCTTCGCAAACGCACGAACCGATAGACCCTTACGATTCTTCTTATTCATAGTTGCTCCATTTTGAATGGTATATACGAATTATTGTACACTTTAATTATTGACAAGGCTTTATTTTTCGTGTACATAAAATATATGAAGATAGTGTGGGATGAACCAAAAAGAGCTTTAAACATTGTTAAACATAAGCTTGATTTTGCTGATGTTATTTACTTTGACTGGGAACATGCTCTTATTGATGCAACCCATTCAAACCGCATGAAGGCTATTGGACATTTTGCGGATGGCACAACAGTTATTGTTTTTGCAAAGCTTGGCAATGAAGCGATATCCATTATCAGTTTTCGTCAAGCGAATAAAAAAGAAAGAGAGGTTTTCAATGACTATCAAAAAAACCTTTGAAACAGGATGTGGCTATACAAAAGAAGACTGGGACGCTGTGGATTCCCCACCACTAACAGATGAAGAACTTGCACGCTTAAAGCCAGCTAAAGACGTTTTACCAGCCTCTTTTTTTAAGTATGTAACAGAAGAGCGCCGTAAACGTGGGCGTCCACCCGTTGAATCTCCTAAACAAGCGGTTACTCTCCGTCTCGACCCAAATGTTATTGCCTCTTTTAAAAAACAAGGAAAAGATTGGCGAACACGTATGGGTGAAGTCTTAAAAAAAGCAAGTGGCAGCTAAACCAACCACCTCCCCATTTTTGAGAACGGGGAGGGGAGTTCTGTTTTTAAGTTAAGCAACCTTTTTAATGGGGCTTTCTAAATCTGGTTCGTAAGCTTTCAAAAAAGGATTCATAGCCATGGGAAACTCTGAAGCTCCGAAATCTGTAAGAACTGCCAGAATCTTTGTAAAATTGGGCACTTCATCTTGAAGTTCTAAAATCAAAGCTTTTTCCACCACGCCCATGACCTGCACCAGCGTGTTACAATCCTCATCTCCAACACTTTGATGATTGGAAAATTGAGCCAACGCTATCCACAAATCGCATAAGAAGTCGACACTGCTATTCATTGCACACCCCCAAAGATTTGCTCTCTCAAACATGCCAATCCTCTGGATGTAATTTTTGTTGAAGGGAGCACTTTTTCTGTACCATCTGGTCTTTGAATGGTGATAGCAGGACAGTCCATGAAACCTTTTTTGATTTTATCTTGATAAGGTAACAGAGGCGCCCCTGGAGTACGCCGATACACCCAACCATGTTTACGCAAGTAATCAGTTAAATCCTTTGGTCGTACTTCCAACATCTTTGCTGCTTCAATAAGACCGAATAAACCATCAGAGCGTTTTAAGCCTTCCAAAGCCTCTGCTTTAGGCTTGAGTGTATTCACCTCATTTCTTAAGTCTTCTAATTGATTAATACTCTCTAAAAGGAGCTGTTTGATCGTAAGAGGATTTTCCAATGCATTGGCAAGATTTATTTGCGGTGTTGCTACTTGTTTCAAAAGTCGTTCACATTTGATAAAATATTGACGAGCTTCATGTCCTTTATCGTTACGCTCTATCATGGAAAGGTGTTTAGCCATGTCTAAGGTGAGGTAGTATTCTATGCTTGGGCGCCCACCTTTTTCTAAATTTTTAGAAAAACCTATAAAGTCTATATTTTCTCGAAAATTACATTCTTTAATGCGATTTTTAATCCAGTCTGCAAACTTTGATGTAATTTCCAAAAATGCGTGCAATTCACGCGCATTAACAGTTTGAACAGTTTCCTGATCAATAACCTGTTCTGATATTTCTATAAGTGTGTTCATAATGAACTCCTAGTTGTTAGAGGTTTCTTAATGACACTCTAAAAGAGTGCCGGGCGCTAAGAAACACGGCAACTAGCCCGTCGTTATGCTTTCCCCGAAAGGGTATTATATGGCATAACCACACCCGACAATATTATTATATGCATATAGCATACAATGAGTCAAAGCTTTTAAATTGCGGAAAACGAGTTATTTCGGCAACCAATCCGCTAGTTGTTTTAAGGTGTTTCTTAGGCACCTGATTCGACAATAGATATAATGATACTGTCTTGTCAAGTGATAAAAAACTTTTTCTAAAAAATAATCCACTATTGTACAGTGTGTATATGAGGACACATTAAATTTGTTATTTATCAATGAGTTAAGTGTACAATGTACAGTTGATTTGAAAATTCTGTCGCTAGCGATAGTTCGCGCTCGCCTGCCCCGCAACGAAGCCAACCCGCTGGGAAGTACCTTTTGCATTGATTTTATTGTATTTTTTCTGGAGAAAACCAAAGCGCAAGTGATAATCTGCTTTAAAAATTACAATTAAAGTGAGTAGTGTGGTGACATAGCTTAAGAACATTATTTAGCTTTCTTATTGGCGGCATATTCTTGACGAGCAAGTTGGTACTGTATATTGGCAATTAATCTTTCATTGGCTTCTTTTACAATAGCACTTGCAATTTCTGGCTTAGACATCACTTTAGCAATTGAAGGTCCTTCTTGTTTTGCAATGGGGAATTGATCTCCGTCATCTCTTTGAAACACATTCCCTCCCATTTTCAATTCAACACGCTTTGGAAAACTGCCTCCCTTGATAAAACCATGGGGTAAGATTTCTTTCTTTCCAAACAGTGTGTAAGTTACGCCGCGTTTTGTTTCGTTTGCTTTAAAAAATTTAAGAGGTATCGGTGTTCCAGAACCAATGATATCTGTCTCAAGAAACCTTGCTGTTGCCTTTTCTTTAATATAAACACCTCTTCTTATACGCTTTATTTGGGCTGATGAGATGTCTGCAACTTGCTTTTCAGTAAAGCGTTCAACTTGTTTTGCTGCAGTGTTTAGAGCATTACGCAGAGCCCAATTAAGGCGTGGTGCTTGAAGGTTTGTGAAGGTATCCTTCACCTGTTGAAGATAGCATTTTGGGTGGATGATTAACTTCAACTTCTAAGCCTTTTTTGGGGTAGGTGACTTGGAAGCTTTAGATGCTTTTGGCTGTTCGAGTGGAATTTCCTCTGTCACTGGTTCAGACGATGTTTGTACGGCTTCTTGTTTTATCTGCTTAATTTGTTCAACTGCCTTGTCTGTTTTTGCTGTTGTCTTGACTCCAATAAAAGGTTTTACAGCATTAGCGCGCTTGAGACGTGCGTAGACTTGATTGGAAACTTCAACAAATGGATTATTGGGTGTTGATGGTTCAAATCGAACAGTGCTTTTATTGTCTCCAACAACACACATTGGCTTAGTGATGACAGTTTTCATCATTGCTCCTTTTGAGTCATAATTAATGACATCATTAGTCAAATATTGATTGTTATTCTGTGAAAAATTGATTAGTCAGAATTATCTAGAAAACAGAGCTTTCTAGCCATATTAAAGGCTTGATATTTCATTGAATTTTTGGGAATATTTTTGAATTTTGGACGCAATACAACCAATGCAGTGCCATCATTAAATACGATTTTTTACACCATGCCAACAAAAAAATCTATATTTTAGATTTTATAAATTATTGTGAAATTATTATAGGAGGGAAAGGCAATGACAGGTCCAGAAATATTAGATGCCATGTATATAATATCAATGATAGTTATATCCCTCTTAACTATAGCGTTTTGTTTGCCTGCCGCCTTTTGATTTTCATTAATAGTTTGCGGATCATATGCAATTACACGCTTTTGTAAAAAAATCGAGAGTGAGAAATTTTTCCAGATTGATGAGCTAAATATTAAGCTCGTGACGGGCTGCTGTTGCCAAAAAAGCAGATCTTGTTAAACCTCTCTTTTGTGCACAATTATCAATTGCACGTAAAAGCCCTCGTTCAATTGATATATTTGTGCGTATGACTTCTGAATCATTTTCAATAAAAGGAACTTGTATTAAAAAAGCTCCTTCTGACAAAGCTGTTTTGACAGATTTCCGTTGTATGACTTCTTCAAATTTTGAAGGAATAGGCACTCTATCTATATCTTCACAATAAAGTTGGAGTGCTTCTGTTGCATTTGCGATTAAATTTTCTTCCTCATCAGCAGCAGAAAAAAGTCCCTCAAAATCAGGAAACTGAACACCAAAAGCAGATTCTTCATCTTTATGAACAAGAGCAAAAAATCTTTTCATTCTTCTTCTCCTTCTTTTAACCAGCCTGCTTGTTGTGCGATAGAACGTGCTGTACCAATCGGAAGATTTTTTTTAGGATGTGGAACGATAACAACCTTATCATCTTTTTTAAATTTATGATGAGAACCTTTCACTTTGATAAGTTCAAAGCCATCACGCTTTAATTTTGCAATGATTTTTCGGCTATCTTGTTCCATTACCTAAACTCATAATGTGTAAATATATACACATTTTAATGATTTTTCATCTGATGTCAATTCTTTTTTAATGGCTAAAATGCTTATGAAGCGCATTAAGAACAATACGCAAAGAGCTAACAAGATGTGTTAACGATTGATCTTCTATAACAAGATATTGTAATGCAGCGTAAAGATTATACTGTCTATAGAGGTGTTGTGTTTCTTTGATAACCTCTTTCGTCTCTTCATAACAATGAGTTGCTCTTTCAATCCACCGTTTTTGTGCCTCCTCATTTGATGAAGGAGTAAAGTTATCATAAATTGCATTAGGCAATCCTTTTGCACATAGATAATTGTTTTTCACTTCAAGATATTTTTGTGCAGCATCATATTGGTCTTGATTGATTTCACCTTGCAAATAAAACCGCCCGATATAGGTTCCGGAAAGCGGATTTTTAGCCTCTTCTATGGTCAAGCCAAAGCGTTTGGCACGCATTTCAATTGCCAATTTATCCATGGGT
>NZ_JBHIPR010000031.1:0-9079 GCF_042196145.1 Bartonella sp. AP258QHHD | reverse complement strand
TGCTGAATATGCAGATAGTGATGCTTTCCAAGACGCTGTCATCTGCGGCATGGGCTGGACCGATACGCGGCTTGATTATGATACAGATCCCGAAGGGATACCTGCTGTTCAACGTTTAGATCCCTTAAAAATGGTTTGGGATGCTAATGCTGTAAGACCAAATCTCATTGACGCACAGCGTATGTGGTATGTTGATCGCAAATCCGTTGAGGATGCTAAAAGTCTTTTTCCTGATGTTGCTGTTGAAGATCTTAACGCCGATTGGGCTATCGATAGTACAACCGCTTCTGAGGATTCTCATGTGTCGCTTGATGCGTATCAAGATGACTCCAATGCGACTTCTCTCTCAGATCCGTATTCTGGGAAACGCTATGTTACGCTGGTTGAATGCCGTTGGTTTGAATATGAGACCACTTACAAGGCGCCTGATCTTCAAACCGGCCAGATGCGCAACTATAGCAAACAGGAGTTTGAACAGCTTCAAAGGGTAATGCCACAATTACAAGGGGTGTGTTTTAATAAAAAAGTGGTGAGACGCGCTTTTCTGGGACGACGTCTTTTAGCAAAGCCCGATAAGCCATTAGCACCTGATGGGCAACTTGGGTGGGAGTGTATCACGGGCACGCTGGATAAGCTTAAAAACCAGTTTTACGGGATTGTTCGCCCCGCAAAAGATCCACAAAAATGGTCGAATAAATATTTTAGCCAAGTGATGTATATCCTTAATAGCCAGTCTAAGGGCGGCTTGATGGCAGAACGAGGCGCTTTCGATGATGATCGCCAAGCCATGGAAAGCTGGGCGCGAACGGATACGATTACTTGGGTTAAAAATGGCGCGCTTACAGGAGGGAAAATTCAACCAAAGCCAAGTGCACAATTTCCCAATGGATTTTTCCAGCTGTTTAATGAATCGCGTGAAGCGATAACGCATGTAACAGGGTTATCGGCTGAGTTTATCGGAACACGGGAGGTCAACCAAGCCAATGTGCTGGAAAATACACGCCGGCAATCAACGCTTAATTTGCTTGCGGGGCTGTTTGATAATCTCAAGCTTTATCGGTGTAGGCAGGGAAAGATTATCCTTTATCTTATCCAGAATTATCTCTCTGATGGGCGTCTGGTACGTATTTCTGGACAAGAGAATGCCCAATATGTGCCGTTGACGCGTGAAGCTGTTACGACGCTTGAGTATGACATTATTGTTGATGATTCACCGACAAGCCCCAATGAAAAAGAGAAAACTTTTGCGACAATTACGCAGATGTTGCCATTGCTTGGTGGGTTCTTAACACCGGAGATGATTCCAGATCTTTTAAAGCTTTCCCCACTACCGGCAACATTGGTAGCAAATTTAACGGCAAAAGCACAGCAGGCACAACAAGAACAACAGCAGATGATGCAACAAAGCCAAGGGGCGCAATTAACTCCAGAGCAACAAGCAAAGATTGCTGTTTTACAGCAAGAAGCGCAAGCAAAGAGCACACTCTATCAACTTGATGCGCAGCAGAAACAAGCGGCATTGCAGCAGAAAAATATCGAACTTTTCTTGAAACAAGAACAAGCGCGCATGCAGCTCGAACTTCAACAGGCAAAAAATGAGATAGCGCAGCGTGATTTAGAACGCAAAGCTTTACAGACACAGTTGGAACACTATCGAGTTTTGACAAAAAATATAATAGCACATTGAAGGGACAGAATATGGAAGAAGAGTTTACGCCTGAAGAACAAGCAATCTATGATGAACATTTTGCCAGTGATAATGCTGTTGAGTTGGTCGAGCCAGAACAAGTTGAGGAAGTTTTTGATGCAGAGGAAAGTTCTGAACAGCCAGCTGTAGAACCACTTCAAGAGCAGCCAAATTCTGATGTAATAGAATCTGATAAACTAGAGCAAGAGCGGCAAGCACGACAAAAGGCAGAACAAAGCGCCATTGAAGCGCGTGAATTGGCTATTGAACTTGCGCAAAAATATGCCGCAATGCAGGAAGAAATTACGCGCCGCCGTGAGGAAAATATTCCCTCCCTAGAAGACGACCCAAAAGCACATTTTGCATGGCTTAGTCATAAGGTACAAGAACAACAGAAATTGCTTGATGAGTTTTCTCATATGAGAGAGAGCCAAGAGCGCATGAGTCAAGAGGAATATGAACGCCAAAAGTTGGGGGATTATTTCGAGGAAGCTAAAGCGCAAGTACAAGATAAATATCCAGATTTAGACAGTATCACGGACTATCTCTATGAAAGAGCAGACAGTGTCTTACAAGCGCAAGCAAGCCTTTATCCACAATGGAAAGACCCAGAGGCACGGCAACAACAAATTGGTGCTGAATTGCGCCAAATATGCCAGCAGTGTCAGAAAGCCGGTATAAATCCAATTGAGGTGCTGGTGCAAAAAGCAAAAGCTTTTGGCTATAGTGGCGCGCCCGTTAAGGACGAAGTAGGAGCTCTTCAAGAGCGTTCTCAAGCAGCGCGAACACTTACAGCGCGCAGCGGGCAAGTTCCAACAGGCGGTATGGATGTGAGAACGCTCTTTTCCATGCCGGAAGCCGAATTTGCTGTATGGGTTGAGAAAAATCCCGAAAAATTTGAACAAATTATGAGCAGAGCGTGAGATGTGCGTGGTGACGCAACAGAGAGAACCAAGTGATTGTTATCGTTTGGGGGTGCCGCAAGGCGAGTTTTAAAACCAAGAAAGGCATTGATTGAAATGGCAGTAACACAGGTAAATCTTAATGACCCATTAGCCGTTGGCGTTTGGGCTAAGATGCTAAACACAGAAACTTCAAAAGCGTTGCCCATTGCACCGCTGATGGGAAAAGGAAAAAACAGCATTATTCAAGTATTGGATATGCTAGGAAAATCCGCTGGTGACTCTGTGACGAGCGGATTAAGAGTCCAACTTATGGGGGATGGCGTTAGCGAGGGACAAACGCTGGAAGGCAATGAAGAAGCCCTCCAATTTATGAATGAAAAGGTGCGCATCAACGAGCTTACTCATGCTGTGCGCATCAAATATGAAGGCTCTATTGATCAACAACGTGTTCCCTTTAATTTGCGTAAGGAAGCAAAAGATGGGCTTGTTGATTGGTATGCAGATCGCTTAAGTTTGATGTTCTTCATTCAGGCAGCAGGTTATACAGCACCATGGATTCACTTCGAAGGACNACTCTGTGACGAGCGGATTAAGAGTCCAACTTATGGGGGATGGCGTTAGCGAGGGACAAACGCTGGAAGGCAATGAAGAAGCACTCCAATTTATGAATGAAACGGTGCGTATTAACGAGCTTTCTCATGCTGTACGCGTAAAGTATGAAGGCACCATTGATCAACAACGTGTTTTATTTAATTTACGAACAGAAGCAAAGGATGGGTTGGTTGATTGGTATGCAGATCGCTTAAGTTTGATGTTCTTCATTCAGGCAGCAGGGTATACAGCACCATGGATTCACTTCGAGGGACGCACCATAACCCTTAAACCCGTACACTATGGTTTTAATGCTCCGTTAGAGCCAAGCAAATTGCGTATTATTCGTGCCAATAAGAAAAAGACTGATGAAGAACTTACAAAAGACGATGTTTTTACATTAGATCTTATAGATCGGGCTGTTGAACGCGCTAAACTTGCTAATCCACGTTTGCGCCCTGTTCGTGTTGATGGAAAATCGGCATATGTGATGTATCTCCACCCAACACAGGTGACCCAATTGCGTACCAATACCCAGAGTGGTCAATGGTTAGACATTACCAAGGCAGCTTATGATGGCTCTGGAGCTAAGAACCCAATTTTTGATGGCTCTCTGGGGATGTATAATGGNCGCTAAACTTGCTAATCCACGTTTGCGCCCTGTTCGTGTTGATGGAAAATCGGCATATGTGATGTATCTCCACCCAACACAGGTAACTCAATTGCGTACCAATACAAAGAGCGGGCAATGGTTAGATATTACCAAGGCAGCTTATGATGGCTCTGGAGCTAAGAACCCAATTTTTGATGGCTCTCTGGGGATGTATAATGGAGTTATCTTACGTGAAGCTGAACATGTCCCCAATGGTGTTAATTCAAAGACGCAAGAGCCTGTTCCCTCTGTTCGTCGTGCTGTGTTGCTTGGTGCGCAAAGTGTTATCATGGCTTATGGGCGCGTTGGCAATGGAGCAACAGGAGGCGATGGGAAAGGGGGAACACGCTATAAACTTGTTGAAGAACTGTTTGATTATCAACGTGAATTTGGGGTTGCAGCTAAAACCATTATCGGCATGAAAAAATCACGCTATACCTTGCCGCATTCTGATCAAGGGGGGCAGGATTTTGGTACGATTGTTATCCCTTCTTTTGCCGAAGCAAGCTAATTATTAAAGGATGACAATTATGGCAGAAAAATCGCTAATTACACAGGAACCTGTTGAGACCGTTGAGACTGTTGAAACTGTTGAGATGACAGATGAGGGATTGCCACCTGTTTTGCAGGGACGTAACAANGCTAATTATTAAAGGATGACAATTATGGCAGAAAAATCGCTAATTACACAGGAACCTGTTGAGACCGTTGAGACTGTTGAAACCGTTGGCATAATAGATGAGGGATTGCCACCTGTTTTGCAAGGACGCAACAACTCTACGCAGCAGGTTAGTTTTTTACGGGCGCGTATTAAATGTACAGATCAAGGGTTGATAACAAAAATTGGCGTTCTACCCCGAGGGGCTTTTATAAAAAGTATTACAGCTTATACCATGGAGGATTTTGAAGATGTAACAGCTACATTTGGAAAAGAGCCTCATGGTAATGATTATGGAGATGTAGGGCTTCGGCAATCTACCGATGGCAATTTGTACCTTCCTATGGAGGAACGAGATGTTCCATTAGAAGCTGAAAGTACGATTTACATGACACGAGACAAGCAAAGCACCAAAGGTGATGCTGAGGTGATTGTTGAGTTTTACACTAATCGTTAAAGGCAAGGGGGCGTTTATTGCTTGCGTCCCCCTCCTATACAAGATGCCCCAAGACATTTGGAAGAGGGTGATATGACAATAATAGTACAGACAGGTGGTCCGATTGGAGACAAACAGACCATTACTCCTTGGGATAAAAATTTTATCCAGATGTTAAACGATATTCAGGATGAAATAGATGATCAAACAGATGAGTATGTTGATCAAGTGCAAAGGGCGATATTTTCGGCTATTCGCTTTTGTGAACGATTGCCTTTTTATTTCAATGAAAGCCGCGAAGTTGTTTTTACCACTCTAAAGGGCAAAAGCCGTTATGGCGCCGAGGCACATCCCTCTATAACAGGGGCTGTTCGCATTGTTGATGCTTACGTTTATGAAGATAATCACAGAAAAGCAAAGCTTTTGCAGGTAGATCCTCTTGTTATTGAGAATCTTGAGGATGATTGTAGCCATGGCATGCCTACACGCTATGCTTATTTTGAACAAAAGCTTGTCTTGTATCCAACACCAGAGCGCGTTTATTCTATCAGGCTTATTCTTGACCCTGTAAGAATAAAAGATATTGAGAGTGCACAAGAAGCGTCCATATGGTTTTTAGAAGCCTATGAACTGATCAAAACGCGTGCAAAATATGAAATTTATACCAATATTATTAAAGAACCACAGATGGCAGCGGCAGCTTTTGCCATGTTTCAAGAGCAACTCGATGCGCTTCAAATTGAAACATCACGGCGCAAGAATTTGTTAAAAATTCAACACACGGATTTCTGATGACCTTTATTCCTATTGCTGAGTATAGACCAGATGTTGCATTTATTAATAGTGGTTATTCTAGTGAGATCGTGAACGTTTTACCTGCACCAAATTCGTATATTCCGTTTCCTATTGTGGCGCCGGTCTCAGATCCTTTTCCGGATGTGATTTTGGGGGTCTATGCGGTGCGCTCATTGGGTGGTGTGCGCATCATTGTGGGGNACGGATTTCTGATGACCTTTATTCCTATTGCTGAGTATAGACCAGATGTTGCATTTATTAATAGTGGTTATTCTAGTGAGATTGTGAACGTTTTACCTGCACCAAATTCGTATATTCCGTTTCCCATTGTGGCGCCGGTCTCAGATTTTTTTCCGGATGTGATTTTGGGGGTCTATGCTGTGCGCTCATTGGGTGGTGTGCGCATCATTGTGGGGGCACCAACAAAACTTTATGAATATGACAACAGCACGCGCGGCTGGAAAGACATTAGCAAACCTTACACACAATATCACGCCAATGAGACTGCACCTTGGTCTTTTGCCTCCTTTGGTGATCATATCATTGCTGTTAATAGCAATGATCCACCACAAATGCTTTCGTTAAAAACGGATGAAAGGTTTTGTGATCTGAGCGGTAATCCTCCGCGTGCTGGACTTGTGCGTGTGTGGGGTGATTTTGTTTGCTTGATGCAATTAACAGATAAGCCAAACCGTGTTCAGTGGTCCGGTTTGAATGATGCGACACATTGGACGGTTGGGGAGAAAAATTGCGATTATCAAGATTTTCCCGATGGAGAATATGTTCAAGGGTCTACGGAATCAACAAATCCGCTTATTTTCATGCGCTCCGCCATTTATCACGCAACCTTTGTACCAGGCTCTAAAATTATATTCAGTTTTGCAAAAATAAAAGACAAAATAGGAGCTAAAAGCAGCACAGCAATTGCAAGCCGTGGAGACTGTACTTTTTTTGTCTCTGATGATGGTTTTTATCAAATCAACAGTGCTGGTGAAATGCTCCCTATTGGCTTTGGAAAAGTCGATAAAACTATCTTCACACTTTACAATAACTTTGCCATTGATGAGATGAGGGCATGTATTGATCCGGTCTATTCTCGTGTTTATTTTTCTATCAATGATAACACCGAAGGGATGCATATTTATGTTTATGATTGGCTCTTACAAATATGGAGTGTCATTAAGGGGCAGAACCTTCTCTTATTTCCCCTTTTTGCAGCCGGTTATACATTAGAAGGCTTAGACGAAGTACAAGAGAGCTTGAAAGATTTACCAGCTTCTCTTGATAGTAAAATGTGGCAAAATGGTGCGCCTGTTTTGGGAGCCTTTACGCCAGACAACACATTTGGTTTTTTTGCAGGTCCTCCGATGGAAGCAGTTATTGCTTCACAAATTGTGGGGGATACGGGCAGGCAAATCAACCTGATGAGTGAGGCTTTTGTTCAAGCGGATACAACAAAAGGTTTTTTAAGTGTTGGGGCGGCATTTATCATTGATAACAAGAACCAATTAAATTGGGCTAAAGAGCGTTATGCCGGCTATAATATTGGGATGTATAATATCCGCTCACGGGCGCGTTATCACGCTTTGCGTCTGAGAATACCAGAAGGCACGCCATGGACACATATAACAGGCTTTGATGTAACGCTCAAACCCGCGGGCATAAGATGAATTTTAAGATCTATAATACAGAAAAATGGAGCGCTGAACAAATGGCGCCCTATTTTGACAATGTCATAAAATCGATAGCTTATTTTAATCAAAAATTCCCTGATGATTATAATACAGAGACCATTTTAAATGATATCTTGAAGGGAGAAAAAGTTCTTTGGATTATCGTTGATGCGCATGAAAACTTTATGGCGCATGTCACAACACAGTTACAAGAACTCGTCACTGGAGCATTAAGGGCGGTTATTGTCACACTTGGTGGAAAGGGAGGAGCGCCCTTAACGAAGCTTATCACTCAGATTGAAGCTTATTACAAGGAAAAAGGGGCAAAAGAGCTTGTCATCATAGGCAGGCGAGGGTGGGAAAAATCTCTTAAAACGCATGGATATCTCGTTAATCTTTTAGAATATAGAAAGCAGCTTTAACATGGGAAAAAGTTCTAAACCAATCCAGAATACCCAAAACACGACGCAAACAAATGAACCCCCTGCATGGGCAAAAGGTATTTTTGAACATGCCGCTAAGGATGCCATGACTTTTTATAACCAAGGCAGCGGAAAAGCCGTTTATGACGGGCAGCGTGTTGCGGGTTTAAGTGATCAAACAAAGAATGCGATTAATGGGCTTAGCAATAATACGCATAACTATGATAACAACACTTTAAATGGAATAGCGACAGGGCAAAATGCAACAAGCCAAAACTTAAAGAACATGGCTTCAGGGCAACAAATAGGCAATAACCCTTACTTTGATGAAGCGCTTCAAAACACATTAAATAAGGCAACAAATTCTATTAATAGTTCATTGGCAGGCGCGGGGCGTTATGGTTCTGGTGCACATACGGGCGTTTTGGCTGATGAATTGGGGGGCATAGCAACACAAGCTTTATCACAGCAATATAACCAAGATGTCAACAACATGATGAATGCCAATAGTCTCATTGACCAAGCAAACCAAAATCAGTTGGCGGGTGCCAATAATTTCTTTCAAGGTCAAGGTCAGGCAAATCTTAATGCGTTGACGGGAGGGAGTGTACTTGATGCCAATCATCAACGGCAATTAGATGAAGAGCGGCAAAAATGGGAGCAGCAGAACAATCTTGATTGGGACCAGTTAAGTAAGTTGCTTGCAGCTGGTGGGGCTGTTGCTGGAAATTATGGAACGCGAACAGGACAAATGACGACATTGACTCCACAGCCAAAACCTAATCCGTGGGAGATTGTTGGAAATGTTGGAACTATCCTTGGTACTTTTGCTGGGCTTAGTGATATCAGAGCAAAAGAAAACATCAGAGAAGCTGGGCAGAGAAATGGCTATAAACTCTATGAATACAACTACAAGGGGCACCCAGAGCGCTATCGCGGGGTGATGGCACAGGATGTTTTGAAGTCAAAGCCAGAAGCTGTTTTCTTGCATAAGGCGACAGGTTTTTTGCATGTGGATTATAGCAAGCTTGGCTTTGAGATGGAAAGGGTGCAGTGATGTTTTGGCGAGAAGAATTAAATGCATTAGAGCGTGAAAAAGCTTATAGAAAGCGTAAAGCGTTGGAACTTGCTGCTTTTAGCACAAACTCTTTTGATGTGAGCAATGGGGATAATACTCCACAAAAATTGAGTCCTACAGAGCTTATTCGTGGTTCTCAAGCAGGGACAGAACAAGCTGGGAAAAAAACGCCAGCAGAATTG
>NZ_JBHIPR010000030.1:0-6830 GCF_042196145.1 Bartonella sp. AP258QHHD | reverse complement strand
GTGGCATGCGCTACCAGTTTTAAATCAAGGCTGTAAAAATAGCCTATTCATTCTATTCAATTTAACAAAAAGGGCAGCACAGTATGCTGCCTTTTTATCTCTCCCCTATTCTTTTCTACCAATACACACCGCCAACATTTTTCTTTAAGAAAATTAGTTAAAAAACTCAAGACAATAAAATATCGCGCTTTTAACTAGTAAAAATATCCCTTGAAAAAAACTAAAAGTCGATTGAAAAATCAATGAGCGCTATTTTATCGTAACCGTGTTAAAGAAAAACATGAAAGCTATGGTATCATCTTTGGTTTCATGATGTTGGAAGAGATCCCTATCAGGCTCAAGTATACAGTTTTTTGAAATTTTCTTGCCTATTTCTTTTCTTTAAGCATAAGCAACAAGTTTTATGCAAACATAACACATATCTTGAATAGAAAAACTTATAATATTAACATAATGTATTCATTTAATACTAAATGAATTTAAATATAATACATTATATGCTAAATGTATAAGTTAATTTATACTTTACACAAAAATAAAAATATCCTATTCACGTTCCATCTCTAAAATATCCATCCATTTGATATCCTTCTTATAAGCGGGGGAAGAGTGTGTGGCTCTTATAAGTTAGGAAAATCTTGATGTGTAAAAAATCCCTTTTATGCTGCACAGCTGTCATAGCTGTCATGCTATTCAACACCCATCTCAATGTATATGCTGAAACTCTTGAAGTTTCCGGCGAGAAAAAAGAAGTATCTAACACAACGTATGAGATTATTAATGCGAAAGACAACGGGAAAATCACCGGCACACATTTAACTGTGGTTGGGAATAAAGACACGGATATTTATGCTGTAACAGCTGACGGTCTTGGCAGTGCGATTACATTACTGCAAGACACAGCCATTAAAGGAACTGATTTTGACATTCGTCTTGGTCTTAATGCAAAAGATGGTGCTACAATCAAAATGACTGGAGGCATTATTACGATTTCTGAAATTGGCGCTTTCTTCGAAAACAGTATGAATGATAAAAATAAGCTGGAAGGTGTAACAATATCAAGCGGTAAAGATGGCCACTTCATGGACAAGGGAATAAATGCCGACAACAAAAGCAAAGTTACTTTAGAAAACGTAACAGTTACGCAAGCAAACACCAGTATATTTGCAAATGATCATTCTGAAGTAACGATTTTAGGAGGAGAATTTGATGGAGAACTCAAAGGAATATCTGCTACGGAAGGCAGCGCTATTACTTTAACCTATAGTGAATTAGCCGATAATAAAAAAGGCAGTGTTCAAGTTACATCATCTCATGGTGACGGACTCTATGCAAATGGTGCACAATCCACAATCACAATGATAGGAGGATCAGTCACTGGAGAAAATACAGCATTACTTGCAGAAAATGGCGGACATATTGACGTCACAGATGTTACTTTAAAAAAAGATGGCACCGGAATCGGTGCAATAGCTAATGATGTTGACAGCACAATTGAACTACACGGAAATACGGTAATTAATGACGCTGTAATTGGGCTTTATGCAACAAACGGTAGCACAATCACAATGACTGGAGGAACCATTACGGCTTTTGAAACTGGTGCGTTCTTCAATGAGAGTAAAAGCGATAAAAACAAATTAGAAAATGTAACCATTACTTATGCAAATACCAGCATAAGTGATCAAGACAAGCTAGAAAGTGTGAAAACATCGGACAATGAATTAGACCCTGGATGGGAAAGTGAATTAGAAAATGAAAAAGAAGAGTTTTTATACACAGGAATAACGGCCTTTGCCGGAAGTCATCTCACTTTAGAAAATGTAACCATTACGCAAGCAGACACCAGCATATCGGCAGAAGATGGTTCACAAGTAACGATATTAGGAGGAGCATTTGATGGAGAACACACAGGGCTATACGTAATGAACGGCAGCTTCATTACTTTAGCCAATAGTAAAGAAGGCAGCGTTCAAGTTACATCATCTGATGGTGATGGACTCTATGCAGACGGTTTATTCTCTACAATCATAATGATGGGAGGGACAGTGACTGCGGGAAATAGAGCATTATTTGCACAAAAAGGTGGATATATTAAGGTCACAGATGTTGCTCTAACAACGATGGACGGAAACGGATACGGGGCAGCTTCCACCGATCCTTACAGCTTTATTGAATTGGATGGAGAGACAACGATTACTAATGCTATAAATGGACTTGATGCGGAAAACAGTGGTGTCATCATAATGACGGGAGGAGCTGTAACTGCAAAAAGCGCAGCATTGTTTACCATGAACGGTGGATATATTAAGATCACAGATGTTGCTCTAACAACGATGGACGGAAACGGATACGGTGCAGCTTCCACCGATCCTGAAAGCTTAATTGAATTGGATGGGAAGACAACAATTAATAATGCTCTCATCGGACTTTATACAGAAAATAGTGGCACTATCTCAATGGCGGGTGGAACTGTAACTGGGAAAAGCGCGGCAGTACTTACAAAAAGCGGTGGACATATTAAGGTCACAGATGTTGCTCTAACAACAATGGATGGCAACGGATACGGTGCAGCTACCAGCGATCCTAACAGCTTGATTGAATTGCATGGAAAGACAACAATTAATAATGCTTTCATCGGACTTTATACAGAAAATAGTGGTACTATCACAATGGCGGATGGAACTGTAACCGCAACAAACATGGCACTGTTTGCAGCAAACGGTGGACATATTAAGGTCACAGATGTTGCTCTAACAACAATGGATGGCAACGGATACGGTGCAGCTACCACTGATCCTGACAGCTTGATTGAATTATATGGAAAGACAATAATTGATAATGCTTTCATCGGGCTTAATACAGAAAATAGTGGTACTATCACAATGGCAGATGGAACTGTAACCGCAACAAACATGGCATTGCTTGCAAAAAGCGGGGGACATATTAAGCTCACAGATGTTGCTCTAACAACGATGTATGGTAACGGATACGGAGCAGCTACCTCCGATCCTGAAAGCTTGATTGAATTGCATGGAAAGACAACGATTAATAATGCTTTCATCGGGCTCAATGCAGAAAACAGTGGTGCAATCACAATGACGGGAGGAACTGTAACCGCTGCAAACATGGCATTGCTTGCAAAAAGCGGTGGGCATATTAAAGTCACAGATGTTGCTCTAACAACAATAAATGGTAACTATGGCGCAGCTACCACCGATCCTGATAGCTTGATCGAATTACATGGAAAGACAACAATTAATAATGCTTTCATCGGGCTTAATGCAGAAAATAGTGGTGCAATCACAATGACGGGAGGAACTGTAACCGCTGCAAACATGGCAGTGTTTGCAAAAAACGGTGGGCATATTAAGGTCACAGATGTTGCTCTAACAACGATGTATGGTAACGGATACGGTGCAGCTACCACCGATCCTAATAGCTTGATTGAATTGTATGGGAAGACAACTATTGATAATGCTGTAACCGGACTTGATGCAGAAAATAGTGGCACAATCATAATGACTGGGGGAACAGTAACTGCGACAACCATGGCATTGTTCGCAATGAATGGTGGACATATTAAGGTCACAGACGTTGCTCTAACAACAATGGATGGCAACGGATACGGTGCAGCTGCCAGTAATCCTTACAGCTTAATTGAATTGCATGGAAATACAGCGATTAGCAATACTTTCATCGGACTTTATGCAGAAAACGGTGGCACAATTAAAATGAATGGAGGGACCGTAGCAGCAAAAGGATCAGCATTTGTTGTAAAAAATAGCGGATATATTGATGTAACAAATGTTTCTGCAACAGCAGAAAACAGTGGCATAATATTTGATAAATCCGAGGACGATAACGCCTTAGAAATCAACTTGACAAATACAAAGATTCGCACTGAAAATAGTATTGGAATTAACGCAGACCAATCAATCGGTATAGCCAATCTCAAAAATTCAGAAATCAGTGCCGATATTTTATTAGCAGCAAAAGCTTCAACTAAAGAAAGTAATTTTGCTTTTACATTAAATGCTAATCACTCGGTATTAAAGGGAAGAGCAAAAATTGCAGAAAACAGAACCGTACGCTTTGATTTGACAAACAAGACAACATGGATATTGAAAACCAGTACAAAAGAAACCGATGATGACGGAAAACTGCTTGCTATTGCTCAAAGGTCACGTTCTGATATTTCTGTGCTCAATCTTAATGATAGTTCTATTGTTTTTAATGGACCGGTAGAAGATCATTATCATACATTGCATGTAGGATCTGGAATACCAACCACTCTAGCAGTCTATAATGCCTTTGGTGAGGCAGAAATTCATTTCAACGCTATATGGAGTGATGGTGTTGCAATAGATGCACAAAAAACCGATAGGCTTCTCATTCACGGTGATGTAGCAGGCACCACAACAGTTTATGTCAAAAGTGTTTCAGGGGATAAAGAGAGCGTAGAGAATGCTTCTACTCCTTCAAATATAGGTGGACTTTCACTTATTCAAGTTTCTGGAGAAGCAAAAGAAGACTCCTTTAAATTGAAAAATGGCTATACCACCATAGGAGGAACTCCTTATAAATATACGCTAACTGCCTATGGACCAGTCTCAAGCTATGGCAAAGCCAATGCTAACCAAAACTTATTCGATGAAAAGGATAAAGATTTCTGGGATTTCCGTTTGCAGCCTGAATTTTTTGACACCGATTCAAAAGTAAGAGCAGTTGTACCACAAATGGCAAGCTATTTGGTTATGCCAAATGCCCTCTTTTATACTGGATTGGCCGATATGGCCAAGCAAAATGCACTTTTAGCCAATATGAGAACAACAGTCTTGGGAGAGCAGAAAAATCTAAAAAACAGTTTTTTCCTCTCTACCTATGGGGGTACAGGAACCTTATCCTCGAAACGCGGTCCCCTTAAATATGGTTATGGTGCTGATATTCGCTACGCCGCTATACAAAGTGGGGTTGCATTGACTACGTTAGAAGGGCACAGCACTACTACACATCTTGGTCTTTTAGGCACCTATGGGCGGCTGTCTTTCACTCCAAAAGAGATGCAGGATGCAAGTAAAAGCACTTTAGATAAATGGTCTCTCACTGCCTATAGTAGCGTACAGCATGACAGTGGTTTCTATATGGATACACTTTTATCCTATGGAATAATAAAGAGCGATATCACCAATGCTATCATTGGTAAAACCGCGAAATTGAACAATGTAAAAATGTTGAGTATTTCCACCACCGTTGGCAAACAATTTTCTACCGGAATGGAAGGTTTAACCTTCGAGCCCCAAATACAACTTGCTTATCAACATTTGATGTTTGATACCATTGAAGATGCTGATAATTTAAAAATTGATATGAAAAATCCTTCTCAATGGTTGATCCGTGTTGGTGGACGTTTAACCAAAACCATTATGACCACTGAAAATGGTCCTGCCATTTCCTTCTATGGAAAAGCAAACTTGATCAAAACCTTTGGTGATGATGGTACCATCCAGATTGGCAGAGATTTTGACCTTGATCCCATAGGAACAGCAATTGAGGGCGGCGTTGGCATCAATGCACAACTGTCTCACAATTTCTCTCTTTACGGTGATGTAAGCTATCGACAAAAGCTTCAGAAAACTGGTATAAGTGGTGCAAGCTTTTCAGGTGGCATACGCTATCAGTTTTAAGGAAAGTCTGTAAATAGCCTATTCATTCTATTCAATTTAACAAAAAAGGCAGTATACATACTGCCTTTTTAATCTATGTAAGCTACTATTCTTATCCCCTGAAACTTTTTTCTTTTCTCCTCAATGATCTCCTTCCCTCCTATTTACACGAGTCACGCGGCATATTCATTATCGAATTTGTCTATAAAGCTAAGCAAAGTGTATTTTTAGATAATAAAAAGAAGACTACATTGGAAAAGATAATGATAAAAGAAACTCTCTCTTCATACCTTTTCTATGTTTATCCTCCTGTTTCTTCAATCCATTAGCTTAACACCACCCTGTAAGGATTCATTTATATGTCCATGTACCGTTTTTAGGCAAACCATTTTGACAATGCTTATCCCTCTAATTCCATACAGTATATTGATTTATAAAGATAATTCTTTGTTTTCCATGTTGAATGAGAGTCCCTAATATCGTAGGATTCTCTCATTTCAAACTTGTTTTATGTTGAAACAATTAAAAATTTTCTTGCACGTTACAAGCAGGGCTGGCGTGTGGAGAAAAGTTATATAAGAAAAGCCTGAGAAGTCCTCTCATGAACTGTCTCAAGAACCAAGGGCTTGTCACAAACATTGGGAGCTAGCAAAGTGCGATGGGCTTGCTCCTTCGTAAGCGTAAAGATGATGGAACTCTATGGCTTTAGCGTTATAGCATTCATGAACACCATCGCGAAATGGGCTGTGCTTCCTTAGAAAAATGGACTTTGGTACCCTTAGCCTCTTTAAAGAAAGCCTGTGAATAGCCCCCTCATCTCTTCTTCTTATAGCAGAAAAAATTTGCTGATCGTTTTGGTGAGTGCATCAAATAATACATCTCAACGCTATAGAGCTTTTTATAACGATTATCTTTAATAGACAATTTTTAAATATCATACTTCATAGTGCTTTTAGCATAAGCTTAACCAAGCTAGGTTTTATGAAATCCACTTTTCTCAACTTTTTATGATCATGAAAAAAAGTTTTTCTGAAGCAAAACTTCAAATCATAGAGAACATCATCGATATAATTCGTTTTGTTATTTACAATAAAAACATAATGATATAGAAACTGTCTGGGTACTTGCGCCATCAGGGGAATGAAGTAAGCATCAAAGCATACC
>NZ_JBHIPR010000029.1:29828-49074 GCF_042196145.1 Bartonella sp. AP258QHHD | reverse complement strand
AATAAAAAGATCAATATTAAGATTTTGAGATTGCATTTTTCCCCGCCGGTTGCGAGCGCCCTCGCATGAGTATTCCGGGAGTCTGAAAACACTGAATCCGAGTCAGCATTTTGCTTTTAGTGCTGAGAAGCACCTGGACATAGCAAAATCTCCCGGAATTCCGGGATACCCACAGGAGTGGGTTTATTTTTACGCTCGGATCTAGGGTTTTCAGTTCCCTTTTGGTCGTTGCGTATGCGACCAAAACATCTTTTAATTCATAAAGTAATTTCAGGAAATTTACAATAAAAATAGTTTTTTACTTACAAAATTTGTTTTTTAATGAGAGGCTATCTTCCTCTTAAATCTCTCTGGAATGATTGTCAAAATCATGACATTAGCCCCCGTGTTTTTTGAGAGGGTTAAAAAGCCTTAAGGTTTAAGATCAAAAGAACTTTGGACGCTTAAAAGTTAAACATTTTCAATTCTCTAGTATTGACAACATAGACAAGAGTAATTATCTCCAATATTCAGGAATAGAAAGGACATATATTATGAAGACCACCCTTTCTCCGCTAATTTCAGAGTTCGAAACCGTTGAACAGGAAAGCAGCTACACTGCATGGCTGCGCGATAAGGTAGCGAGCAGTCTTGCAAATCCATATCCTCCTATTCCGCATGATGAGGTTATGGCTGAAATGGAAGTTATAATCAGTCAGCTTGAAGCTGAACAGGACAAGTGATGCTTCCGGTTGTTTGATTGTCTTCGGCGCGCGACAATTTGCGTCAGATGTTACCTATATTGCTCGCGAGAAACCATCTGCTGCGCGCCGAATGAAAAGGTTTTTGGAAGCATCTGTACTGCCATTGGCTGAACATCCATATTTATACAGACAGAGTGAGAAGGTATTAGGATTACGAGAAATTGTAGCGCATCCAAATTACCTTATATTGTATCGAGTAGCTGCACATCAAATCGAAATTGTAGCTGTAGTACATGCCTGACGTGAATTTCCTATTTTTCTTTAATCTAATGAGAGGCTGCCTCTTAAACTTTGCAAGTCCATCAAAATTATGACAACAGCCCCGCGTTTATCAAAGAGACTAAAATGATTTCTTCTACGGTAGTGAATTCACGCGCGGTCTCTTCATTAAAATTTGCACAATCGCTTGCTGTTTGAATAAGAGTGGGGGGTGGATCGTTTCTTTGAGCCTATAGAATGGGTGTGTCTGTGGAATGTGGTGGGATGCTACGTGGTTTTAGGCGTGCGCTTTAAAAAATAAACATAAGCATTATTCAAATTTAACGTGATGCTGTAGCAAATTTTTTTGCATCTAAATTGTAGCCAACTTCACATAGTCGATCAATAAGATCCGGAAGTGTTTCTTTTACGTGTTCATTAAAAGGAATGTATTTAAGCCCACCAAAATCTGAAGGGAGTTCAAGGTCTTGTTTTTTTAGAATAGCGACATTTTTGCGAGAAAGTGCAGCGGTTAACATGCCCATTTCGAAAATAACGTTTTGTCGTGCACGAAATTGTTCTTTTTTTTTCTCTGTCAGATCTAGCATAGCCTATATCATCGGGAGTAAGCAGCACAATACCAAATTTTATGAAATCGCTACAGATTCCTTTTTCTAAAGCTTCAATGATGGTTAAGCCATTACCACTCGTATTTTGTAAAATGTATGGTTCAAGATTAAAATCATTAAGAATAGATGTAAGTTGCTTTAGGGCAGTACGATCATGACCGTGAACGATAAAGATTTTTTTATTTGAGGTATTGGAAGCCATTTTTGAGAGAAGAATCGTTGATGTTTCTTCTATATGCTTTGCTAAATCTTCTATTAACTTTTGTTTTATGTTTTCGCTGCCTTGAACTTGAAGTTTTCCTGTGCTTTCATACCAATTAATAACGCCTCCTTCGCAGGTTTTGATCTGATATCCTCTAGAAGAATTAAGTGATAGAGACTTAATTTCTATGATTTTATATCCAGCTGTTTTAACTATATCTTTAAGGTCTTCGACGGTTCCGCTATATTTCACTGTTTGTATTCTTTCAATATTGCTGGCTATTAATATAAAATGGTGGTTTATTTTTATAACTATTTGAATTTAAAGAGCGCTATGATTTCATTTTCTTATACTATGCACAAAAAAAGACAGTCACCTTCCATTCAATTGATTGAAACGTGGGAAAACTTGACTAAATGATGGGAAATTTTACTGCGTGATGAAGCGATCTGATTGAATTATGAATAAACGAAACGAATTTTTCTCCTATTTTTATATATCATTATGTTCTCTATAAGAAACACAAAAGTTAACGTTTTATTTATAAATTCTTCTCCTATATTACAAGGGGGTGTCCTTACATTTTTCTTGCATTGTTTTAAGCAGTATTAAGGGATTGTCGTTCCCGAAAATGACTTCTTCTACAGCAATGAATTCACATCCAGTCTTTAAGGCTTCATCAAAGGTTGAAAAATCGCTTCCTGCTTGCACAACAGCAGGGATTTCCATAATCTCTGCCCACCATGTTGCTAACTGGAGATTGCGGGGGTGCGCATGGGGTTTTTTATCAGCCCCTAATTTGCCAAAAAATAGATAATCAACACCTGTTTCCGCTGCAAGCATAGCACTATGGCGATTGCGTAAATTGCCAAAGCCTATGATTTTTTGTTCCTTTTGCTGATTTTTGAAGCTTTCAAGAGCGTTAAGATCATCTTCTATGTGCAATCCATCAGCCTTTATACGCCCAGCAATGCGGCTGTCATCAGCGATGAGAAGGGCTGCGTCATGATGTTGAATATCTTCTGCGTAAATTTGCGCTTGTTGTTGTAAAAAAGAGCTATCATCTTTCAACTTTTCAGAATCATAGAGGATGACGCATGCAAAAGACTTTGTTTGCAAAATTTGCCGCAATAATGCGTGTGGGGTGTTGCGCCGAACATCAAGTGTTAAAATCAACTGAGGGAAAAGAGGTGGATCAATTGGTTTATTTTTTTGTTCTGTCATGTCAAATCCCTGTTTCTTAGAAAAAATAACGCTTAAAAATTAAAGTTTCATTCTATTATGCTTATTTGCGATGAAAGTGACCACCATTTTCACGTAATTTAAAGGATTTGTGGGTGTGTGGAAGCCTGTTTATGAGAAATGAGAGTGTTTTTAAGCATAATATGTCGCCTTTTTGTTGTGATACACGTATGGACGCTTTTCGTTCTTTTGCCTTTAAAAAACTTTTGCTTTTAAAAAAATAAACGCTTAAAATGAAACTTGACTCTTAAAAATTAAAATTTCATCCTGTTCATGCTTGTTGGCAATAAGGGTAAGCACCATTTTTATGGGACTTCAAGGGGGGTGCAACGTGTGGGAGTCCACTGATGAAATACCAAGGTATTCTTGAGCATAATACTCAACCTTCTCATCGTGATACACGCATTGATGTTTTTCGTTCTTTGGCCTTATTGACGATTTTCATCAACCATATTCCCAGAACGATCTATGAGTCTTTTACTCATAGAAACTTCGGTTTTTCTGATTGTGCAGAAGTGTTTGTTTTGCTTTCAGGGATTGCTCTTGGGTTAAGCTTTCATGGACGATTACAGCAAAAATCCTTTGCTTTTATTATCCGAAAACTTTGGTACAGAGCTCTGCAGCTCTATGGTGCATATCTTTTTACTACTTTTGTCACGTTAAGTCTTTTTTTTGCTGCCTTTTTATTATGGCGAACAGAAAAACTTTTATCGATGAACAATGTGGGACTCTTTTTTAAAGAGCCTAGTATCGCATTTTTGAGTACCTTAAGCTTTGGGCATCAATTGGGATATAATAATATTCTTCCTCTTTATATCGTTTTGATGTTTTTTGCGCCTTTTATCCTTTATTTGAGTTGTAAGCAGACAAAATGGCTGCTTTTGGGCTCCTTTACACTGTATCTTATCTGCGGATTTTATAAAATTGCTCCTCCTTCTTATCCTTTAAAGGGAAAGTGGTTTTTAAATCCTTTGTCTTGGCAATTCTTATTTGTCATAGGATTGACCAGTACTTTAGCGCTTAAACAAGGAAAAAAAATCGCTTTTCAGTCTTTTTGGATTGTTTGTGCGGCAGCGTATCTCTTGTTGGCGCTGTTATGGGTTCGCTTAAACTGGTGGGGCATTTTGGGGTGGCTTGGCTGGTCTTCCCCATTGTTGAACTTTAATAAAACCTTTTTAAGCTTGCCACGTTTACTCCATGTTCTTGCATTAGCCTTTCTCATTCTTTCTTTGCCGCGCATCAATAAATGGTTTTATGTCTCTCAGAAACATCCTTTAGCAATTTTAGGAAAACATAGTTTACCGGTCTTTGTAACGGGAACCATTTTTGCGATGTTTGGACAAATTATAAAAACAGTGATGACAGAAACGTTTTTTTCCGATACCCTCTTAATAATAACGGGTATTGCTTTGCAATTTGGAGTCGCTTATTATTGTGAAAAACGGCAATCTTGGCAGTGGTCATTTTCAAGGAAAATGATCCGTTTATAAAAAACATTCCTATAGTGTTTGTTGGGCACGTTAACCTTAGTATAAAAAGTGCGTTGCGCAAAAAAATTAAAAGAGGTAGCAGTTTTAAAAAAAAGCGTTCTATACAGCAACAAAAGAAACTTTTTAATACTCTGTTCGTTGAGTGGTATAATTTTGTGCTGATACTTGGAGTATAAAAGCGTGAGTGTACATAAACGTCCATATGATGAACCTATTATCATGATTGAGCATAATGCTTTTGAAAATGCTTTTAATCGTCTCTATGAAGAAACAATGGCGCTGATTGAAAAAACCGCAGCGTATATTGACTCAGAAGGGAAATTAGTAGCACGCTCTCTTTCGGCAGAGGTTTCTGCAATCTATGCAAAAGAGGCTATGTATTTAAGTACACGACTTATGCAAATCGCTTCTCAACTCCTTCTTCTTCGCGCAGAGCGTGAAGGGGAAATGTCATCAGAACAAATAAAAAAAGAAATTGTAAAAGTGTCACTTCATACACCGACATTGGAACTTGAAACCCATCATTGGCATGAATTGCCAGAAATTTTTCGCCAATTTGTTTCTCATTCATTGCGTTTAGAAGCGCGGATAACCTATATGCGTGCTGGGTGGGAAACTGCGGCCTCCTGTGATTTAGAAGATGATAATCCAGTGGGAAAACAAATCGAATTGCTCAAAACAGCCTTTGGGCGTTCTTAGAGGGACTCCCCTTGCTTTGTGCGAAGGAGAAATGTCATCAGAACAAATAAAAAAAGAAATTGTAAAAGTGTCACTTCATACACCGACATTGGAACTTGAAACCCCTAATTGGCATGAATTGCCAGAAATTTTTCGCCAATTTGTTTCTCATTCATTGCGTTTAGAAGCGCGCATTTTTTTCATTTAGAGATGCTGCTGTAGTTTAAGCGTTCTGGTCAATAAGGGGCGGCTGTAGTTTAAGCGATGATAATCCAGTGGGAAAATAAATCGAATTGCTCAAAACAGCCTTTGGGCGTGCTGAGAATAATAGCTCCTTGCTTCTTTCTTGCGATATTTAGAGCAGTATACCCATTTTTTTACAACCGAAATTTCACAACTAAAACTAATCTAGAGTGCTTTTTTCTGCCTAATTTTATTTGAGCGTAGGAAATATCTTGAGCTTATAGCTGAAGGGTATAGGTATTGATTGTAAATTATGGCATGGGATGGAGTATGGTTGGTTTTGTGGGAAATCGGCTTTGGTTGATTGCAGCTGGAACACTTTCTGTTGATCTATCGTGTGATTTTGTTTTGGCTCTGATAATGATCTGGCTCTAAGATAGAGTAGGGGCTTGTACATCAATTTATTTGTGCTCTATAATTTATGCCTATAAAGCTGCTGTAAAGTGTGTGTTAATGAGGATGATACACATTGTTACAGTTTTTGGGCTTCTTTTGTCTTGAATGGAAGGTATTTTCCCTCGCGTAAAGTAAAATATCCAAAATAAAGTGCCATATAATGAATGCCCCATGGGTTCCCTGTGCCCCCATGCAATGTCCCTCTATATGCAATGTCATTGTGGTGTGATGAGTATACTCAAAAACACCTCTCAGTTCTTATTCACATTCGTTGAGCCTCTCTCATTTTTACGCTTGCAAAGGAAAAAGCCGGCACTATCATCATCTTTGCCAGTCCCCAATGTTGCAACAGCTTTTGGAACTTGAGACAATTCATTAGAGGCATTTTTAGTCCTGTCTTGTACAGTTTCACTCTATACGGCAATCCCACGTTTCATATGTAAGAGAATGGTTTTGATTGCTTCAATATAAACAGATTTGTAATGAGAAAATCTTAGGATATTCGGGATTCTTATGCAACATACAAAATAATTAATTATCTTTGTAAATCAATGTGTTGAGTTATTGTGGTAGCGTCATGCTATAATGTAAAAAGTTTCCGTAAAGTGTATACTATTCATTGCATAGCCTCTTTATACTTATGAATGTGCAATCCAGCACTGATCTATTTTCTCGTTTGCGATGTTTAACCATTATGGCATTGGAAATGATACAGAAAGGGAATTTTTATGCTTTAGAGGGTGCTTGATAAGGTGCTTGCTTGTGATGTGTGAATGGTTTTGATTGATTTCAGTTATGCTTCATAAAGTGTATTCCATAAAGATGCTGTTCGTTGTGTGTTATAATTGTATAAATTTGGGGGATATGATTATCTTTTTACTGGTTTTGTCTTGGGTTGCTGGTTTCTTTGTGGTCTTGTCTTTATTCACATCTTTATTCACAGGGGGGAAAAGTGTATAGACTGTAGTTTATGGCAGAGACGATTCGTATTATAGGCATTGATCCCGGATTACGGCGTACAGGGTGGGGCGTTATCGATGTTGCGGGTAATCGTCTTCAGTTTATTGCAGCAGGGACGGTTTCTTCTGATGTACAGTGTGAGCTGGCTTCCAGACTATGTCAGATCCACAAAGGTCTTTCAGAGGTTGTGCATCAATTTATGCCCCATGAAGCCGCTGTAGAACATGTATTTGTCAACAAAGATGCTACAGCAACTTTAAAACTTGGCCAAGCGCGTGCAATTGCACTGCTGGTTCCTGCGCAAGCAAATCTTCCTGTTTTTGAATATGCGCCCAACAAAGTGAAAAAATCAGTTATTGGGGTTGGACATGGGGCTAAAGAACAAATCCATATGATGGTCAAAGTTCTCCTCCCACGGGCTGAATTTGATAGCAGTGATGCGGCTGATGCTCTTGCTCTTGCTCTTTGTCATAGTATGCACCGTAACAGTATTGACCGATCTTATCAGGCAAGGATGGCGATATGAGTGGGGTGGAAGCATGATTGGCAAATTAAAGGGCACTCTTGAACATATCTTTGATGATCATATCCTTCTTGATGTTCACGGTGTGGGGTATGTTGTTTTTGTGTCAAATCGGCTGCGTCCTTCTTTACCCTCTGTTGGGGAGGCGTTAAGCCTTTTTATTGAAACGCATGTTCGGGAAGACGCAATCCGCCTTTTTGGTTTTGCTACAAGAGCTGAACAGGAGTGGTTTTGTCTTCTACAAAATGTTCCTGGAGTAGGGGCAAAGGTTGCTTTGGCAATCTTGGGTACTTTATCGCCAGATGAACTTGCACAGGCTATTGCTTTAAACGATGTTGCGATGATTAGTCGAGCGCCAGGCGTTGGTAAAAAAGTCAGTGAAAGAATTGTGGGTGAACTGAAAAGTAAAACACTCCCCTTTGAACAAGCTGTCAAGACTGTTTCGGTTTCTCAGCGTGAGATGACCAATCAACCTGCGCATGATGCGCTTTCCGCGTTGATGAAGCTAGGGTTTGAACGGGAGCATGCATCTCGTGCTCTTGCTCTTGCGATGAATGCTCTTGAGGGGGAAACTGTTTCTTCTGCCCTGCTGATCCGCCATAGTCTCAAATTGCTTTCTTCTCCTACTTAAAATCAAGGTAACAATGCATAAAGATGAAGATAAACGCCTTCTGGGTTCCGCCCCCCTTCCTAACGATCCAGATCGTTCCTTGAGGCCACAAGTTCTCGATGACTTTATTGGTCAAGAAGCGGCGCGGGCTAATTTAAAAATATTTATTGAAGCAGCAAAAACGCGGCAAGAAGCGCTGGATCACGTTTTGTTTGTAGGGCCACCGGGGTTGGGAAAAACAACGCTTTCACAGATTATGGCAAAAGAATTAGGCGTTAATTTTCGCTCTACTTCAGGGCCGGTCATCGCTAAAGCAGGAGATTTAGCCGCTCTCTTGACCAATCTTGAAGAACGTGATGTCTTGTTTATTGATGAAATTCATCGCTTAAATCCGGCGATTGAGGAAATTCTTTATCCAGCCATGGAAGATTATCAACTTGATTTGATCATTGGGGAGGGGCCGGCCGCACGCTCGGTGAAAATTGATCTGGCTAAATTTACTTTGGTGGCAGCAACCACACGTTTGGGGCTTTTAACCACACCTCTACGAGACCGTTTTGGCATCCCAATTCGTCTCAATTTTTATACGATAGAAGAATTGGAATATATTGTGCAGCGTAATGCACGACTTTTTGCCGTTAAGATCAGTGATGATGGTGCTCATGAAATTGCACGCCGAGCACGCGGGACGCCTCGTATTGCCGGACGGCTTTTACGGCGCGTTTGTGATTTTGCTCTGGTTAAACAGGCAAAACAAATTGACCAAAAAATCGCCGATGAAGCCCTTTCGCGCCTTGAGGTTGATCATCTTGGGCTTGATCCGCTTGACCGCCGCTACTTGCTCCTGATTGCGGAAACTTTTTTAGGGGGACCGGTGGGGATTGAAACGATTGCTGCTGCTTTATCAGAACCACGCGATGCCATTGAAGATATTGTTGAACCGTATTTGCTCCAACAAGGTTTTATTCAAAGAACCGCTCGTGGACGCATTCTAACTGAAAAGGCTTGGAGCCATTTAGGGCTTTCTGCTCCAGCCTCTACAACGTCTATACAAAGGCGTTCTCAACTTTCTGATGCTCAAGACAATTCATCACTTCAGACATCTTTATGGGATGGGGAAGATGACTAAGACATTCTCTTTATTAAAAGAAACTATGTGAATATTTTATAGCAAGGTCATAAAATACAAGAGACGTGCCTTCTTTTAGCATATTCTGGCTAAAAAGGTTTGGCACTATTAAAGATTTTTTGCTTTTCACAACTTCAACACAAAAATGTGTTCAATCTTTTGATTGATAGATAATTTGCTATATTAGATGATTTTATGGGATATGAAGTCGATGACAGAAATAACACCTTTTAAGAGCAATCATACAAACGCTTTTCATAATTTTCAGGTCCGCGTTTATGTTGCGGATACAGATTTTTCCGGTGTAGTTTATCATGCGCGTTATCTTGAGTTTTTTGAACGAGGACGTTCAGAGTTTTTACGGGATACCGGTTTTAATAATAAGATGTTAGCAGCAGGGGGTGAGGGGGAAAAACTGTTTTTTGTTGTTCGTCATATGGAAATTAATTTTTCAAGACCCGCTAAAATTGATCATCTTTTAGTCGTTAAAACACGTGTTACTCATATCCAAGGGGCCCGCTTTTTTATGGAGCAATCTATTTTGCATGAGATGACTACGTTGGTAACAGCCAAAGTTGAAATTGCTCTGATTAATGAGGAGGCAAAACCGCGACGTTTACCCAAAGAACTTTTTGCAAAAATGCTTGGTTAAAAGTGTTATTCATTGAAACAGCCGCTTCAGGAGAGATCAGCAGATATAAAGTAATCTATAATCTAAGACTATACATTTATCATAGCCTAGATGTTTTCTAACAAGGTTACACGATACAGCAAAAGAAAGCACCTCTGCTACAATAACTACAATAAATTGAAGATGATATCCCACAAAATTAAACACGCCCTATCCATGTTATGATTCAAAAACAATGTCATATCATCCATTTTCTTCTATAAACTCAAGATATTTTCTTTTTTGAAGAAAGGTTTGTTGGCATCGGAAAGCAGCGAAAAAGTACAAAATATAAAAAGAAATAAAAATGGATTAAGATTTATTTTTATAAAAATGCACATACCCAGCGCAATATTGCAATAAAGTGATAATAAGCCATTAGGTCGAAAATTGTCTTAAAAACACCCAAAGGGTGTTTTTAAGCAATTTGATTTGTTTTTTTACTGGATTGTCATTTGGCATCACAAGAGCGCGTGTTTCATCCATTTCTATCTATAATGCATCACTTTATGTGCGCTTCTAAGCGTAGTAAATGAGTGAGAGATCAATGTATACAAAGCAGAAATGCATTCTTGATTTAAAGTTTCAAAAGCATATTATTCTATATAATATATTGACTTAGAAAGATAAATTATCACTTCTCACGGGTACAAACCCTAATAGAGGAATAGAATAAAATACTTTACATTTCAAATCTGTTCATGTTGAAACAATTAAAATCATTTGCTTACGCATCATAAGAGAGCAATAAAAATCATTGAAAAAATTGTAAAAATGTTCCTTATGTATCATTTTCAATGCAATAATGATCAAATATCGCAAGTGAGCAAAGAGAGCGAAGAAGCTGGTTTTCATGAAGTAAAGACGTGAAAAGGCTTTTTTCATGTCACGGAAGCTTGTACGTTATACCATGGTGCCAGAGAGATGATAGGCATTGAAAGGGGCTAATTCACAACACAATGAGATTACATGAGACTTACACTAGATTATATAGGACTTATAATAGGGGGGGTGCATGGGGGAGGCGCATTGTTGTGAGGTGTGGTAGGGTGGTTTAGTGTCGTTTTTTTTCCCGATGGTGTGATCTTATTAAAGAATGAGAGAAACAATAGCCTGAGGCAAAGCGTCATCTTTTATGATGATAACATATTTATTTACAATGATAATTCATTGCGTTGTCACTTTCAGATAATTCTGAAACTTGTAAAATTTTTTCTTTTCAAGCTCTATTGCCGCGAATTAATCAAAAACATTTTCTTACATGTCACAAGCGGAGTTGGTGAGTGGATACAAAAATACTTAAGAAAGGAATAAAATGCTTCTTATGAATCTTTTCAAGTGCTAAGACTTATCGCTGTATTTTAAGCTTAAAACGCGTATGATGATTTAGCGTTCTTTTCATAAGCGTAAAGATGGTGGTGCATAATAGATTTTATATCATGCATTTTTATGTCTTTTATTTTTATAGCATTTATGGAGAAATCCTTATCGTTATATTTTTCATAAATGCTGTTGTGAAATGAGGGGGGTGTGCATTGAGGGATGTCTCTCGTCATAACTTTTTAAGGAAATTTAAGAAACAAGTCTTGTTTTAGCGCATGGATTTATGTGAGACTAGAGTCTTTACTTAAATTTAGAAACTATAAAATAATCTGTTTTATAAATTTTAAAAATGCATCTTTCATTTAGAGGGACAAAAATTATGCCGCATTTAGAACTAACGAATCCAGAAACAATTGGAATGTTGCATTTGTTTATGCAAGCGAGTTGGATCGTGAAAGGTGTTATGATCGGGTTGCTGCTCGCTTCTATCTGGAGTTGGGCAATTATTTTTGATAAAATTTTTACGTATCGGAGAATACGGCGTGAAATAAAGCAGTTTGAACGTACATTTTGGTCTGGCAAAGCGCTAGAAGATCTTTATGCATCATGCAAAAGTCAACGTACCAATAGTATATCCGCAGTTTTTATGGCAGCAATGGTTGAATGGAAAAAATCTCTTGAAAAAGGGACCCATACATCGAAAAGTTTGCAGAGCAGAATTGATAAGGCTATGGATTTGACGCTGGGACGTGAAAGTGAAAAAATAGAATCAAAATTAAGTTTTCTTGCGACACTGGGATCTGCGGGACCTTTTATCGGACTTTTTGGAACAGTTATTGGTATTATGGAGTCTTTTCTTTCTATTTCAGCTTCTCAAAATACATCACTTGCCATTGTCGCGCCAGGGATTGCAGAAGCGCTTTTGGCAACCGCGATTGGTTTGTTTGCAGCAATTCCAGCTGTTATTGCTTATAACAAGTTGACCCATGAAAGTGCGCGCATCATTGCACAAATAGAAAATTTTGCCGATGAATTTTCAACAATTGTATCGCGGCGTATTGATGAAACACGCACAGCACCTTCCTCTTTATAAAAAGGATCTTATCCCATGGGCGTTTCTGTTGCTTCTTCTTCTCGCAAAAATACACGTAGGCGGCATCATTCACGAAGCCAACTGATGAGTGAGATCAATGTCACTCCTTTTGTGGATGTTATGCTGGTCTTGTTGATTATTTTTATGGTCTCTGCCCCCCTTTTAGTGAACGGTGTTCCTCTAGATTTGCCTCGTAGTCAAGCGGGTCCCGTACGAGCTCAAAAAACACCTCTTACGGTTTCACTTGACGCGCAAGGGCGCTTTGCCATTAATCAAGATTACTATGAAACGTCACAGGCCCTGATTGCACACCTGAAAACTCTTCTGGAAGCAGATGCTACACAAAAAGATCAACGGGTTTTTGTGCGGGTTGCTAAAACTGTTGAATATCAGCAAGTATTAAAACTGCTGGCGGATATTCAAAAAGCGGGGTTTTCTCAAGTTGCGTTAGCAAGTTTAGCACAATAAATAATAAGTAATAAAATTGTGCATAACCGGTTGTTTTTAAGATGTTTTTAAAAGAGCATAGAGTGATTAAAAATGAAAAAATGTAAGGCATAAAGAATGAACAAAGACTCTTATCATAGTATGAAACGAGGCTTGGCTTTATCCCTTGTGGTCCATGTCATTTTTCTCAGTTGGGGAGCCGTTCAGTTTACAAACTCTGTCTCTTTACCACAACCGTTGGAAGCAATTCCCATCACTCTTGCTCCTTTGGTGGACGAGTTTTCCTCTCAACAAGGAGCCGTGAGGGCTCCTATCCGTGCAATCCCTGCCGTCAAACCAACTATGCAGCCACAAGAGAAAGAAGATGCACGCCATATTGGAGAGGGACAAATAGATAGTCTTGCACCATTTCAACCAAAGGAAAAGCCGCGTCCCGTTGAAACAACATCGCCACCATCAAGCGAGAACACGTCAGAAACATCTGCACCAGAACTTACAAAACCAGAATTATTAGAAGCAAAAACAGAGGATGCACCCAAGGTTGCACCTGAGATGCCTTTGGAGGCACCACCGGAGGATGCGCCCAAGGCTGCACCTGAGATGCCTTTGGAGGCACCACCGGAGGATGCGCCCAAGGCTGCACCTGAGTTGCCTTTGGAGGCACCACCGGAGGATGCGCCCAAGGCTGCACCTGAGATGCCTTTGGAGGCACCACCGGAGGATGCGCCCAAGGTTGCACCTGAGATGCCTTTGGAGGCACCGGAGGATGCCTCTAAGGTTGCGCTCAAGCCTGCGCACAAAAATGAAGAAATGATATCGCCAAAAGAATTGGCTCCAACGGTCCCAAAAGTACCAGCAGAGCAGATTGTTCATCAAGCGCCCAAAATTGTACTTCCAGAAAAATCTCTTCTTCCACAGTTTAAACCAAAGTTTGACGGAGAATTTCCAAAGAAGAATGAGGCTGCATTGAATCAAAAGACGCCAAAGCTTAACAAGAAAAACCAAGAGAAACAGACCATTGAAGATATTTTAGCTCTGGAGGAAAATAATTTGCTCAATCGTGCGCGGTCACAAGGAGGGGGAGCAAAACGTTCTCATACACCAGAAGCTTTGGGTGCAAGAAAAAATATTAATGATACCACAAAAATGGCACAAACATTGGTCAATATTGTGGGGGGATGTATTCAACAGAAGCTTAAACTTGTGGCGCTTGGCGGCGATTTAAAAAATCGTCCGGTCGTGCGGTTGCGATTTTATTTAGACCGTGAAGGGATGGTTGTGGGCGATCCTATCATTGATCCCGTAAGCGGCCTTGAGAGTCAACAAGCTATTATGATAAGGCAGGTGTATGCTGCTGTCTTTTCATGCCAACCTTATGCAGATCTCCCACGTGATCAATATGATCTATGGGGGCAAGGTTTTGACTTTAATGTTGATCCCCTCCAAGAAATAAGATGATAAACGAGAAAAAAGCGCTTAACGAAAGGACACATTCCATGATGACTATAACGAGACATAAAGTTTTTGCTTGGTTTATTGTCACTTGTGGGGTGTGGCTTTCAAGTATTTCATCGGGTTATGCGCAATTGAAAGGAACTATTTCGAGCGCTGATTTTAATCCCATTCCCATTGCAATTACAGACTTTATTTCCAATGATTCGATTGGGTTGAAAATATCTGCTGTGGTGACAGCCGATCTCGAACGGTCGGGGCTGTTTTTACCGCTTGATAAAGCAAATTTTTTTGAAAACATTTCTAATCCTAATAAACAACCACATTTTGCTTCTTGGCAGAAAATAAAAGCGCAAGGTTTAGTTACTGGGCAAGTCATGAGAGAAATCGATGGACGTTTGAGGGTCGATTTTCGTTTATGGGATGTGTTTGGACAAAGACAATTGAAAGGACGGCGTTTTTATACTGCGACAGAACGTTGGCGGCGTGTGGCACATATGATCGCAGATGAGATCTATAGTGAGATGACAGGAGAAAGTGGTTATTTTGATACACGAATTGTTTTTATCGATGAAACAGGTCCTCAAAATGCACGCATTAAACGTTTAGCAATGATGGATCAAGATGGAGCAAATTTGATTTATATGTCTGATGGAAGTGAATTGGTGCTTACACCGCGGTTTTCACCAAAAAGACAAGAATTGACCTATATGGCTTACGAGGACAATCAAGTACCTCATGTTTATCTCCAACAAATTGAAATGGGGCAAAGAGAGTTGATCGGAACGTTTAATAACATGACAATTGCTCCGCGTTTTTCTTCTGATGGACAAAAAGTTATCATGAGTTTGTTACAAAATGATGGGAGTGCCAATCTTTACACTATGGATTTACGAACCCGTACGATGACGCGACTTACAACAACTTCTGCTATTGATACTTCTGCTTCTTATTCACCGGATGGAAAACAAATTGTCTTTTCTTCAGATCGTAGTGGAAAGCCGCAAATCTATAAAATGAATGCGGATGGGAGTGATATTCAGCGTATTTCTTCAAACGATGGGAGTTATTCAACACCTATTTGGTCTCCACGGGGTGACTATATCGCCTTTACAAAACAATTAAGCGGACAATTTTCTATCGGTGTTATGCGCCCTGATGGACAAGGAGAACGAATTTTAACCACAGGGTTTCACAATGAAGGACCAACGTGGGCCCCTAATGGTCGTGTGCTGATGTTCTTTCGCAAAAATCCCGGTATGGGACCAAAAATTTATACGATTGATATTACGGGTCGCAATGAACGTCAATTACCCACCCCCAATGATGCTTCAGATCCAGCATGGTCGCCTTTGCTCAATATACAGTAAAACAAAATGCTTAAAAACAGAAGATAGAAGGAATATAGTCTATACAGTCTCAAGTTTAAACAATCTCAATAGTTTTTAATTATTTAAAAGAAGGAATTGATTATAGTGGGTATGGGGAGTTATGTAGATTTCATCTATCATCTATGGTTGTTGATCGATAATGGAATTTCCTTGGGGGAAAATGCTTAAAAAAATTCAAAACAAGACCTTGAAAAAATAGAGCCGAAAATTCTAAGATCTCTAGAGTTCAACTTTTTATTCAAAGTGTCGCTATATATATTTTTTTAAACTTCCTCTTCGATTTTGTTTGTGAAGAGTCCTCTTGTCAGGGGGGCTGTTGCTCTTTGATGTGTTTTATTCAAGTACGCGGTTGTTTTAGATCTGAATATTGATTGATTGGTAAGAGCAAAAGGACAGATTTTTAAGATAAATGACGTTATTTTAGAAATATACGATGCCATAAAGTTAATGCCATAAAGTCAAAAATTTATCCGCAACGGATTAGAGAGATGTACCGGCTTTTTGTACAATACTTTGCTAAACAATCAGCTCTGGCTTTCCATTTGCTTATTTTTATTCTGTGATGTTGTAAAAACACTGCCCTTTGAGGTGTGGGGATATAGGGCGTATAAACCTCCTTGATATATTCTAAGTGTTTTTTAAGTGCGTAGCGAATATTTAGGGGAGTGTATGTTTGTTGAGCCTTAAGTTTCAAGTGAATTTTATGAGTGATTCGTCATAGGAATACGTCAAGAAACCCCTAATTGTTTAGAGGCTAGATCATTTCATTACTTGAGAGCGGAGAGAGGAGGTTAATCTTAAAGAACAAAAAGATCAAATAGAGAGGAATATAGGGATAATCTTTGGGGCATGTAAGAAAGGCGTGAGGCTACAGAGTTTTGTATGCTTTCTTTTTGGGATTATGTTTTCTGAAATTAATTGCGGTTTTCTTGTTGCACTGACAGCTTTTCCCCGCTATTGACGCGGGGCTTTTATATATGCGGATAAAGAGGAGAGGTGACAGATGCTTTTGAAGCCCTCATGCATGAAGAGAGGGCTTATGCAAATGATGGGAATTATACAGACAATTTTGCCAAAATCTCATCACTGACATCAAAATTTGCATAAACATTTTGCACATCATCATCTTCTTCTAATGTTGAAATTAGTCGTAAAACGGACAAAGCTTTTTCTTCATCTATTGGTGCAAGGGTGGTGGCTTTCCAAATCGTTTTAATCGATTCTGCTTCACCAAGTTTTGCTTCAAGTGTTTTGGAAACTTCACCAATATCTTCAAATGCGCAGGTAATATGATGTCCGGTTTCTTCTGATTGCACATCTTCGGCACCGGCTTCAATTGCTGCATCCATGATGTTATCGGCTGTTCCTGCTTCTGGCTTATAGATTATTTCACCAATCCGATTAAACATGAAACTGACCGATCCTGTTTCCCCTAAGGCTCCTCCTGATTTTGTGAAGGCGGCGCGCACATTTGAAGCGGTGCGGTTGCGGTTATCAGTTAAAGCTTCAACAATGACGGCAACGCCGCCTGGTCCATAGCCCTCATAGCGTACTTCATCATAATTTTCGACATCGGCGCCTGACGCTTTTTTAATCGCGCGTTCAATATTATCTTTCGGCATCGATTGTGCTTTGGCATTTTGAACAGCCAGCCTTAAACGTGGGTTCATGGCTGGATCAGGAGCACCTTGTTTTGCTGCTACGGTAATTTCGCGCGCAAGCTTAGAAAATATTTTCGAGCGCATTGCATCTTGACGCCCTTTACGGTGCATAATATTCTTAAATTGTGAATGGCCTGCCATAGTTTTCCTTCCTATTTGAGGGCTTTTTTGCCAGTTGGATACTCCTTAGAATTTAAGGCGATAAAGCATGCATCCCACCAGAATAAATGTGCCACAGCATGAGGTGAAATAATCGAATAAACCCTTTATAAGAAAATTCATCTTAAAGGTAAAGACACCTTAGTTGAGGATCATTACAAGAGAGATCTCTTGTCGTTGAGCAAAAATAACGCTATAACAGAATGTAATCTCATAGCAAAATGGTTTATTCCATGCCGCGCTTTGTTTTAGGAGTGGTTGGAGAGACCTAAACATATAAAAAAGTTCCAGTGCTCTTGAGTGGGCGGTAACCTGCCTCATAGAAGAGGCGCAGAAGAGGATTTATAAAAATGGCAACGCAACTTTTGATGCCCAAAGCAACAGCTGTTTGGTTGGTTGATAATACAGCTCTTTCTTTTGATCAGATTGCAGAATTTTGTAAATTGCATGTCTTGGAAGTAAAAGCTATTGCCGATGGTGATGCGGCTTATGGTATTAAAGGTTTAGATCCGATTAGTTCTGGGCAATTGACGCGCAGTGAAATTGCACGGGTGGAGGCTGATCAAAACGCACGATTGAAAATTTCTCAATCTAGGGTGCATATTCCTGAAAAAAAACGTAAAGGGGCGCGCTATATCCCTCTTTCTCGACGCCAAGATCGTCCCAATGGTATCCTATGGTTGGTGACGAACCATCCCGAGTTGAAAGATGCACAAATTGCACGGTTGATTGGGACAACAAAAGCGACAATTGAACAAATCCGCCTTAGAACCCATTGGAATAGTGCAAATTTGGTTCCTCTTGATCCTGTAGGGCTTGGTTTGTGTTCGCAAATCGATTTAGATTTTGAGCTCCAGCGTGCGGCGAAAAATCGCCCTGTTGCTGCAGAAGAAGATAGGTCGTTGCTTCCCGCTTCTGTGACGGAAAACGCTGCTCTAGAGGAAAATGAGAGTGAAGAAAATCTGCATAAGACTTTTGACGCTGATAAAGTTTTTGCAAAGCTGAACGCGCTGCAAAAAAATCGTCAAGATCAAGATGATGCATAAAAAGCCATGACGCATAAGGGAAACATTTCTTATGGAAATGTTAGAGGAATGGCCAAAGAGAAGAAAAATTGGCAGAGACTCAAAAGTAAAAATGAGGACGAAAAAAAACAGAAAAAATTTCGTCTTCATTAGGAATTAACGGTTATTCTTAAAAATATTTTTAAGAATTGACCCTTCTTTACCAAATTCAAGGAGAAACGGACTATGCGCTCTACCAAAAAAACCATCTCTCATTCCTTAGCTATCCTCTTTCTTTTCTCACTATGCCTGGGTGGGTGTGGCAAAAAAAATGTTGGTGCACTTAACGGTATGAATGGCGCTTATATGAATGATGCTGGTTTGAATCAGATGTCACCAGGTTCAGGACAAGAATTTACGGTTAATGTGGGTGATCGCGTGTTTTTTGGTCTCGATTCTTCTTCACTTGATGCTGATGCTGAACGTATTTTAACGCGCCAAGCAGAATGGTTGCTTCATTATCCTTATTATTCTATTATGATCGAAGGTCATGCTGATGAGAGGGGAACACGTGAATATAACTTGGCACTTGGACAGCGCCGTGCTGTTGCTGTGCGAAACTATTTGGTGTCTCTTGGTGTGTCCGCACAACGGATTCAAACAATTTCTTACGGAAAAGAAAGACCTGTAGCAGTATGTGATGATATTTCCTGTTGGAATCAAAATCGACGTGCTGTGACAACGTTGAGTGACATGAATAATCATTAAAAAGAAGATTGTTTGTTTCAACTATTCAATAAGCTCTTAAGGGGAAAAAAGAATGTATCGTAAAATCAATTGGAAAACACTCTTTTATATGGGGGTTTTCATAGCTTGTTCTACTTCACTTGTTCAAAGTGCGGCACGAAAGGCTTCCGAATATCCTGCACATGATACGGATAAAGTTGATGCAGTTGATAAGGCAACTGATGACGTGAAGAAAGCACCTGATGCAGCCGATAAA